>DNJG01000055.1 GCA_003489165.1 Nitrospinota bacterium
GGCTCAACAGACGGCACAGGCACAGCGGCATTGTTTAATTCTCCTCATGGTATAACCACAGATGGGACAAATCTATTTGTTGCTGATATGGGTAATAGTACAATCCGTAAGATTGTAATATCTACTGGTGTTGTTACAACAATAGCAGGCTCTGCTGGCGCCTACGGCTCAACAGATGGCACAGGCTCAGCAGCAAGGTTTAGTTCTGGTTCTCCTTGTGGCATAACCACAGATGGGACAAATCTGTTTGTAACTGATATGGATAATCATACAATCCGTAAGATTGTAATATCTACTGCCGCTGTTACAACTATTGCAGGCAGTGCTGGTGTCTATGGCTCAACTGATGCCACAGGCACATCAGCAAAATTTAATTATCCTGGCAGTATAACAACAGACGGGACAAACCTATTCGTAGCTGATACCTATAATCATACAATCCGTAAGATTCAATAGTTCAGCAGTCTCACGAAAGCTGAAAGCTCAAGGCTGAAGGTTTAAAAATCTGTTTCTACAATTTATTTTTTGCAGCCCCGTATTTAATACAGGATTCAATTTGCAAGATTGAACCAGCAGGAGCACCAGCCGCCACTAATAAAAAAGAGGGGTAAAATGTGCTATAATTGAGCCCATGACTACCGCAGTCTTTAAACCCACCGGTTACAAAATAGGCATTCTCATCACAATCCTTTCCGTTGTTATCTATGGCATAGGCATCCCCTTTTTTCACATGATGGAGCTTAAAGCCTTTGACCTCCATTTTCTCTCCAGAGGGAGGGTTGAACCTGTTGGTGAAGTTGTCATAATTGCCATAGACGAGAAGAGTCTTGATAAATTTGGACGCTGGCCATGGAAAAGGACGAGGATTGCAGAGCTTATAGAAAAATTGAACGATTACGGCGCAAAGGTTGTCGCCTTTGATATAGTATTTGCAGAGCCTGATGAGAGCTCAGGTATAAACGCTATAAGGGATTTAAAGGGAAGGCTTAAGAATAAAGGGAGAGATGTAATATCTGTAATTGAGACAGTGGAAAGGACTACTGATAATGATTCAAGATTGGCATTGGCATTAAAAGACAGCCCATCTGTAATACTTGGTTATTTCTTTTTTACATCCAGAGATGAGATAAAACATATTGAGGGACAACCCCATGATTCCTCCCTTATTAAGGGGGAATTAAAGGGTGGTGGTGGGTTTATGGTTCGTAACATTGAAAAAGGCGCCCCACCACCTGAACTTTTAAATGCTGTTGGCGTTGAAGGGAATATCCCGATAATATCAGAGGCAGCAGATGACTTCGGCTATTTTAATATAGTCCCTGATTCAGACGGCACTGTGCGGTGGGTGCCTCTTGCAATTAAATATGGTGAAGATATTTATCCTCATATCTCTATTGAAGCAATTCGCAAATATCTTGATTCACCACCCATGTTTTTAAATGTAGCAGGATATGGGGTTGACTCAATAGAAATTGGAGGGGGTATAATACCTACGGATGAAAAGGGGCGGCTCCTTATAAACTTCAGAGGGTCTCAGAAGACATTCCCCCATTATTCATTTTCAGATGTGGTTGACGGGACAGTGCCGACAGATGCCTTAAAAGATAAGATTATCCTTGTAGGTGCAACTGCAACAGGGATATATGATATGAGGGTTACGCCATTTTCAGGGGCATTCCCAGGCATAGAGATACATGCAAATATTATAGATAATATTCTGCAGGGCGATTTTATTGAGCGCCCTGACTGGCTCGTGGTCTTTGACCTCCTTACCATCCTGCTGCTCGGGATTTTTCTTTCTATCCTTATACCAAAAATCAGGCCTGCCTTTACGGCATTAATTACAATCGCCCTCATAGGTTTTTATATAATTGCAAATAATTATATTTTCAATAATTATAATGTATGGCTTACAGAGGTCTATCCGATTTTTACAATAATCCTTGTATCAGGCGGTGTAACTGTTTTTCAATTCATGACGGAAGAGAAGGAAAAGAGGAAGATAGGAAAGGCATTCTCTCACTATGTTTCACCATCTCTTGTAAATGAAATTTTAAAAGACCCTAAAAAGCTTGTCCTCGGAGGCGAGGAGAAGAGGCTGACAGTCCTATTTTCAGACATAAGGGGCTTCACGACTGTATCAGAGACCTTAAAGCCTCAGGTTCTTGTCAAACTCATGAATGACTACCTTACACCAATGACTGACATAGTCTTAAAGAATGGCGGGACTATTGACAAATATATGGGTGATGCAATAATGGCATTCTGGGGTGCGCCTGTCTGGCAGGAAGACCATCAGATAAGGGCATGCAGGACAGCGGTGGAGATGCTTAAGAAACTTCATGAACTGCAAATTGTCTGGGGTAAGGAAGGGATACCTAAACTTGAAATCGGCGTTGGCATATCCACAGGAAAGGTAACTGTTGGCAATATGGGTTCCTCAACAAGGTTTGATTATACTGTAATAGGGGATACTGTAAATTTAGGCTCCAGACTTGAGGGTTTGAATAAAGAATACGGAACTTATATAATTCTTCCAAAATATACTTATGAGGATGTAAAGGGGGATTTTGTAATGAGACAGCTTGACTGGGTTAAGGTTAAAGGGAAGACTAAGCCAATAAAGATATACGAGCTTATGGGGGATAAAGACAGTGAAAATGGATTGAGAGAGGCATCGGAAATTTTTGAAGCAGGGCTTAACTCATATATGGAGAGGGACTGGGACAGGGCTGAGAGTTCTTTTCAGGATGTCCTTAAATTGAGAAAGGATGATGCCCCGTCTAAAGTATTTATACATAGGGTTGAAATGCTTCGCAAAACTGAATTACCGCCAGATTGGGATGGGGTATTTGTAATGACAAAGAAGTAATTATTTCTTTGCCTTCTCTATCTTCTCCAAATTCTCATTCTGCCCCATTACAATAAGGCTGTCACTGTCCTTTATGATAAAATCAGGTGAAGGTATAAAATTTATCCGTTCTGGTATAAGTTCCTTTACTGCTATTATCTGTACACCATATATAGTCCTGAGTTGAAGGTCCCTGATTGATTTTCCTATAAAGCTATTGGGGGGGGCGATCTCCATTATGCTGTATCCTTCGGCTAAAGGCAGATAATCAAGGAGATTTGTTGAACTGACACTCATTGCTACTTTAACTGCTATATCTTTTTCAGGAAATATTATCTCTGTTGCACCTATAGTATTCAATATCTTTCCATGGTCTTCCGTGATTGCCTTTGCAACAATATTTTTAATTCCCATTTCTTT
>DNJG01000002.1 GCA_003489165.1 Nitrospinota bacterium
ATGTGATGGATGAAAATCCGACACAGGAGAGGCTTGCTGAATTTGGCCTTATAAATCCTCAATTGGAAGTTACTTTAAGGGTTGGCAGAGAGCTGACTCCCTATACGCTTATATTTGGCGAGAGGGCGCCGACAAAGGGAGTTGCCTTTGCGATATTGAAAGGGAGCCCGAAGGTCTATCGGGTATTGGCAGATGCAAGGGCAGAGGCAGACCAGAGCTTGTATTATTTTAGGGATAAGACAATATTTAGAACCGAACCTAACATGGTGGATAAAGTAGAAATAGTAAAAGATAATAAAAAGATTAAATGTGAACTTCCGATGGAAGAAAAAGGAAAGTGGGAAATTGTATCACCGGTAAAGGCAAGGGCGGATATGATTAAAATCATAGAAATAGTTTCAAAATTCAAGGATAGTGAGGTAAAGGAGTTCATAGATGAAGAACCAAAAGATTTAAAGGCATACGGGTTGTATCCTGTTAAAACAAAGCTGTCAATCTGGCTGAGCGGAGATGAAACACCTACAGAGACAATATTTATTGGCGATAGGGATAAAAAGAAGAGGGGTTATTTCGCTAAACTGGAGAAGAAGGACAATATATTCCTCATAGAAGAGAATATGATTGACCTTCTGCCGGAGGATGCAGAGGAATTAAGGGAAAGGAGCATACTTTTCTTTGAGGAAGAGAAGGTAAATAAGATTGAGGTCAAATATCCTGAAAGGGAAATTATTGTAGCAAAGACCCCTGAATTTGAATGGAAGATCTTGAAGCCGGGAGAATCGGATCCTGAAACAAGTTCAGGACAAGTTTTTGATTTTAATATTGTTAAGGATTTTTTGAAGAATATGAGGGAATTTAAGATAAAAGAGTTTGTATCAGAGGGGCATGAGGGATTAAAGACATTCGGGCTTGATAAACCTGCCATAAAACTTTTGATATGGGAAGAGGGAAATAAGACACCGCATGAGTTAAATATAGGGAGTATAAGCGGTAAAGGCGATGGGATATATGTATGGACAGGTGAGCAGGATAGTGTTGTTCTTATAGATGAGAAGATAAGGGAGGTGGTAAAAGAGAGTTTTATTTAGTATTTCAATGTAATTTAAAACCACAGATGGACAGATTTACACAGATAAAAAATCATATAAATTGTGGCTAAAAGTTTCATCAATATGAGACTTTAAGGAGCTAAAATGGAAAATAAAAAAATTTTTAGGGTATTGGCAGTTCTTTTTTTGGCATTAGCATTTTCAGGAATAAACAGCATATCATTTGCCGAGGAGGCAGGCATTGGAGAAAAGTTTATAGATGCCCTTGAATCAAATAATGAACCAGAGATGAAGGCAATAGTAAAGAACAATAAAGACGAGATACCCGGAGAAGTTAAGGCATTGGTTGAATATGGAATGTCGCTTGAGGGAGAACCAGACAAAAGGAAATACTTTTTAAATGTAGCCGGGATTATGGCAACTGTATACGATAACGAATTTAAAGATGACAGACTGCAAAAATTTGTTATTGCCAATATAGATTCCTTGGGAAAAAAGGTGGAAAAGAAGGCAGAGAAAAAGGGAGTTTCTTCTGATAAGATAAAAGAAGAGATTGTTAATCTTGGCAAGGGTGATTGGATAGTGACGAATTTCAAGGTTGATAATGTAAATGACATAAAGATAGAGATAGGTTTTAAGGAGACTGGCATTGCCAAGAATGTCTCCTTTGGGGATAGTAAGAAGGTAAAAGAGATTGTATTAAAACATATACCAAATGCAAAGGGAAAGATTGAGTGGATAAGTGGTGGTATGGCAATGAAGGCGGTGCTTCTTGAATAGGTATAGGTTTATAGTAATATCTTTTGTTTTTATAATTGGGCTAATAACGGTATCCCCTTCTTCTGGTGATACATTGCCTGGCGAAGAGTTATTTAACAAGAAATGTAAGCAGTGTCACAAGGTAACAGAGCAACTTTCTATTGGTCCGGGGTTGAAGGATGTGACCAAGAGAAGGAGTGTTGAATGGATTGAGAAGTGGCTCATAGACCCTAAAAAGGTGCTGGATAGCAACGACCCCATAGCACAGGAACTTAAGAAGAGTTTTAAAAGGGTTATGCCAAAGATTCCTGAGATGTCCACTGATGAAAACAGGAAAGATATTATTGAATATTTAAAAACTCTTTAACGCTTCAATCAAATATTATTCTGGATTTGCCATTGAAGAAAATTGTTCTGTAGCGGTGGAATTGCTGTCTCTATTCTGCCAGCCGGGGTTTTTTGCTGCAGATACGGTCTGAATCATAGCTACCTCTATTTGACGATGCTTGGTCATCAGTTCCAGCTTCTTTGACTGAATATCTTTTAGATTTGCCCCTGCTACTTTAACCTGATAAAGATTATGTTCTTTATCGTAACCTATTATTTTTCCGTTAATACCCTTAATAATATCATCAATTGTAGATTGAGTTGTATCGCCAGTAAATGTAATCATTATTACATCCTTAACAATCAGAAGGCCTGTCTCCTCATCTTTAATAATGTCTTCAGGAGATGGCAATGCAAAACTTTTTAGTTCTTTGTTGGGGGTCGGTGAGTGAGGCTTAAAAAGATAGATAAATAGGGCAATAAATACCAAAATGGTGATACTTGAAATGACGGATATTTTCTTCATTGCGAATAAGATTCTTCAGTCCCTTCATTTTACTCAGGGCTGAAGAATCTTAATAAGGTTTCAATAATCAAACTTTTACTTGCTCTTTACACACCTAAAACCGATATATTCATGAACATCATCGGGGATGCTCATAAGTGTAGAAGTAGTTTTATTCAAATCTGCACCATCAAAATAGGAACCGCCTCTCGTAATCCTGTATTGTTTTTTACTGTCCCATGAATCGGTCCACTCTGATACATTGCCAGCCATATCATAAACCCCATAAGGGCTTTTTCCCTTTTCAAATGACCCAACCTTTACAGGTCCATCTTTGGCAGCCTCAACTGAATTAATATTTTTGCTGTCAAATTTATCTCCCCATGGATAAGTCCTTCCATCAGTCCCTCTTGCAGCTTTCTCCCACTCTTCTGGTTTAGGAATTCTCTTCCCTGCATTTTTGCAGTATTCCTCAGCATCAAAATAAGAAATCTCAACTACAGGAAAATCCTCTTTGCCGGCAGGAAAAGTATGCTCAGACCTGAATTTCTTATACTGGCCATTTGTTATTTCGTATTTGTCAATATAGAAATCGCCTAATTCTATCTTTTTCTTATCCTCTCCAAATAAAAATTTGCCGCCTTTAATTAGAATCATGTCATCATTGGCATTGGCAATATTTACAAAAATAAGGACAGCTATAACAGCTAAAAAAGAAACAACTTTCATACAAACCTCCCCTTAAGTTTAAATTATGTTGACTGGTTAAAATTATGATATAATATTTCCAATTAAGTCAGGGTAAAATAATATAACACAAGGGGGTAAAATTGTGCAAGGAAATTATAAAAAAATTTTTGTCCTTTTGCTTGTCGCCATTTTGACCTATTCCGGCTGTAAAAAAGAAGAGGAGAAGAGTGAGATAGATTTAAAGAGAGAGCAGAGGGAAAGGGAGTGGGCTGCATCTGGAGAGAAGGAGGCTACCCGGGATGATGGAGAGAAGGTGGCATCTGAGGTTGATTTTGAAAACAAAACTGAAGCTCAGATTTCTGCCGAGCCTCTTAGAAAAATGAAGATAGGCGTATTGGGGGCTGAGACAGGTGAGCTATCTGAATACGGCTTAAAAACACTTAAAGCGGTTCAGCTTGCAGTTGAGGAGGTAAATGCGGCTGGCGGTATAAAGGGACAGCCTATAGAACTCGTTCATTACGATACAGGCAGCACCATGAATGGTACTCTTAGTGCAGTTGATAGTCTCATAGATAAGGAGGAGGTAGCAGCAATTATCGGCAGTGCTACAAATGAGGTTACATTCAGCTCAACTAAGAAATTGAATGACAGGCAGACAATTCTCATTTCTGCAGGAACAAGGAGGAGGATAGGGGATACAGGTCCCTATATGTTCAGGACTACTCTCTCCGATGATATTGCTGTTGATGAGCTTGTCGATTATTGCATCAATAAGCTTGGCATAAAAAAGTTTGCACTATTATCGTCTATGAGCAACGATTATTCAATTACCCTTTCAGCGCTTTTTAAGAGATTTATATTGAATAAAGGAGGTGAGATAGTAGAAGATTGCTTTCTCTGGTCTGAAACTACTGCATATATCTCTAAAGAGGACTCAAGCATAGAGTTTCAGATAAGCAAGGTAAAATCAAAATCTCCTGATGCGGTTGTTTATACAGGTGACCCGGTAGAAGGGGTGAAGATAGCAAAAGAGATGAGAAGGCAGGGGATAAAGGTGCCGATGATAGGAGGAGAGGACCTTTACATTGACAATTTTCTGAAAGAAGGAAAGGATGCTGTTCTTGGAACAATAGTTTATTCAGGTTTCTACGGCAATTCCATTTCGCCGCAAACTATAAAATTTGTTGATTCTTACAAGAAAAAGACAGGTGAAACCCCTGACAGGATTGCGGCTCTGGGGTATGAGGCATTGATGATGGTGGCTGAGGCATTGCAGAAGGCAAAATCCATGAGGCCTACACATATAAGAGATTCGCTGTCAGGCATAAGAGATTTTAAGGGTGTAACCGGGTCAATGAGTTTTACAGATAATAGAGAGGCGAAGAAACATGCATATATACTTGAGGTTGAAAAGGAAGGAGAAAAGATTAGGTTTAATTTAATAGGAGGTGAGGGATAATGAAAATTTCAAATTTAAGAAATTTTTTAATTCTGTCTTCTGTCTTCTGTCTTCTGTCCTCTGTAATTTTTCTGCCATCTGTCTATTCTCACGGCGGGGGGCATGGGGGCGGAGGAGATAAGCTAAATGATGTAGAAAGCATGGTGTATATACCCGAAGGGGAATTCTTGATGGGGAGTAACGAGGATGAGCTAATGGAAATAAAGAAGCTATACGGGAAGAGAGGTGGAATTGAGGGGTATTTATTTGAAAAGGAAAAACCGAAAAGGAGAGTTTTTGTTAAATCCTTCTATATTGATAAATACGAAGTAACAAATGCCCAGTATAAAAAATTTATAACTGCTACAGGATATCCTGCCCCGAGCGGATGGGAGAATGGCAAGTATTTGCCGGGAAAGGCTAATAACCCTGTCCTGTATGTGAGCTGGCATGATGCGAAGGCATATGCAAAGTGGGCAGGGAAAAGGCTCCCAACCGAGGAGGAGTGGGAAAAGGCAGCGAGAGGGACTGATGGAAGGACTTATCCATGGGGGAATAAATATGACCCTGTACTTACCAGCACAGCAGAATCTGTCATGGAAAATATTGAGGAAGGGATCTGCAATGTAACGACAGGAATTCCTGTCGGTACTGCTAAGGGAGATGTGAGTCCATACGGCGTCCATGATATGGGTGGTAATGTTAGGGAGTGGACAGACAGCTCATTTATAGCCGGAATGGAAGAAAAGGTGGTAAAGGGAGGCTCATGGGTTGACCTTTCACCTAAGGCGCGAAGTGCAAGCAGGGATGGTGTTGATCCAAATGGGACCAGCCATATAATAGGGTTCAGGTGTGTAAGGGATTATGAAATGACTGCTGCAAATAGTGTCAGTGACAGTGTCAGAAAGCATAGTTAGTAACCAGCAATAGGGAATTTAATATGAGACTAACAGATGGCAATGACACCAATCGCTGAATTATGAAATTTAATTTCCTTTCCAGAATTCAGAATAAGATATTCCTATCATTGATGTTGGTTGCAATCCTGCCCATTGGATATTTTGGTTACAACAGCATAAAATCCACAAGAAATTCCATGATAGATGATACCTTAAGAAAGATGTATCTAAATGTGTTTTCCATGGGTAAGGATGTAGAGAATCATTTGAAAAATGCGAAGGGTGATCTCCTTTATTTGAAATCTTCAGCACCACTGGAGTATCTTCTGGATGCCATAGAGGTTAATGACATTGCCTCTTTTACATACTGGAGGACACTCCTTGAAAAGGAATTCTCCAATCTTATAGAGCAGAAGAATGTCTATTTGCAGGCAGGTTTTTTGTCACGGGATGGGGATGAGATTGTTCTTGTGGTATATGATATGAATCGCCCAATTATACTCCCATGGAAGAGCCTGCATAACCAGAGAGAGAGCGGATATTTCAGGATGGCAGCCGAATTATCTAACGGTGAGATTGCCTCTTTGCCTTTAAGGAGTTATGTGGTCAAGGGCTTAAATCTTTCAAATATTGCACTGATGCGTTATATTACGCCTGTATATAACAGGAGTGGGAAATGGATGGGGATGATATATATTGATGTGATGGGGAAGCATATCTACAATACTGTGAAGATGTCTATAATGGACAGGGCATTTAAAGTTTTTCTTGTCAATAATAAAGGTTTTTATTTCTTCAATCCCGAATGGGAGGTTGAGGAGAATCTGCTGACTGCGAGTGATTCACCTGAAAATATAGGTGAGGTGTATTCCAAAGAGGTCGTCTCTCAGGTATTATCGGGGAAAGCAGGTGTGGTCATGGATGATGATAAAAATTTATTTGCATATATGCCTGTTTTTCCAACCGAGATGGACAAAAGTTTCTATTATACGATTATTCAGATGTATCCTAAGAATCTCATCTCTGGAGGGGCAAAGGATTTTGAGAGGCTATTTTTGATTACTATCCTTGCAGCAATATTGCTGACTGTGCTCATGGGTATTATTATTTCAAAGATGCTTACAAATCCCCTCTCAAGACTCAAGAGAGGAGTTCAGTTAATTGGCAAAGGTAATCTTAATTACAGACTTGACATTAAAAGTGGAGATGAGGTTGAAGATGTAGCCGTTGAATTTAACAACATGGCAGAAAAGCTTAAAAAATATAGCCAGAGTCTTGAAGAGAAGGTGGAGGAGAAAACGAAAAAGATGGAGGATTATGAAAAACAGTTGATTCACTCGGAGAAAATGGCATCACTTGGACTCTTGGCGGCGGGGGTTGCACATGAAATAAATAATCCGATAGGCATCATAGTCAATAGGATAGAGTGTTTGAAGATGGAAAATAAGAATGGTGGTATTCCGGAAAAGGTTGTTAAAGACTTGGATACAATGATGCACCATGCCATGAGGGTCTCAAAGATAACAGGAAACCTCCTTTCATTCTCAAGGGAGTCCTCTCATGAGTTTAAATCTCAGGATATAAATAAAATTTTGGAAAAGGTTTTGATGTTTGTGGAGGCTTCTATAACAGCAAAAGGTGTAACAATAGAAAAATATTTTGCTAGAAGATTGCCATTGGTATTTGGAAGCAGCGGTGGATTGGAGCAAGTATTCTTAAATATTGTTCATAATGCAATGGATGCAACAAAAAGCGGTGGGAAAATCAAGATTGAGACAAGATATGATGTTCAAAATTCAGAAGCAGATGGCTATTATCCAACAGGAAATGGACAAGGTAACGGAAAGTGTTTAAGTGTTAACATTTCCGATACAGGCGATGGAATATCCCATGAATACATAGGGAAAATATTTGACCCATTCTTTACCACAAAAGAGATTGGAAAGGGGACAGGTCTTGGTCTATCTATAAGTTATGGTATAGTTAAGGAGCATGGAGGTGAGATAAGGGTAGACAGCGAGGTATCAAAGGGGACTACCTTTACGGTGCTGTTGCCTGTCATGGCAGAGTAGACTCATAAATTCAGGAATTTTCCTGAGTCATTTATAGCCCTCAAAAATTCGGCAATATTGAGTGGTTTAGATAACCACCTTGCCCCTGTTTCTTGTATAAACTTTTCTGTTTCGGGCTCCATATTGCCTGTGGTGAATATAACCCTCCCTTTCATAGATGGGGTCTTATTGACAAGTTCCCTGTAAAACTCTATCCCATCCATTACAGGCATATTTATATCGCTTATTATCAGGTCATATTGGGCACTCTCTATCATCTTTAATCCCTCAAGTCCATTTGTGGCTGTCTTGACTTCATAGTCATAGTCGGTCAGTATGTTTGCAATGAGACCAAGGATAGAAGTGTCGTCATCAATTGCGAGTATGGTTCTTTTCATCTTCCTTTCCTCCTTATAAAAGACAAACCCGCAGTATGGACATGGAGATAGTGTATAAGGGGCTGCTGTATATGAAGTCTTCTTGCATTTTGGACATATCATCTCTTCTGCCATTTTAACCTCCACTATCTGTATTTGTTATATAGATACAGGCCTTTGTAGTTTAAATATCATTTCACCACCCTTACCGCCAGTCCTCTCTATAATATCGTCCAATATGGCAAGTCCATATCTTTCAAGGGAATTCATCATAGATTTTAGTTCAGTAGAATCAAGACTTTTCCCATTTGCCCTCTCTATTTGTTCCAATGCAATTCTCTCAGGCACATCAGTGTCTGTAGAGTTCACAAGGAGCATTATGTATAATTTTAGCTCACTATTCTTTAGAAGGGAAAAATATTTTGAGGTGCTGAGTCCTCTTAGAAACCCTATTTTGTCCATATATGATGTCATAAATGTATTGTGGACTTAATCAAAATAGGATAAATATTCTATATTGTCAAGTGAAAAAGGATAATATTATTTTGCCTATCTTTTGTCTATCTATTCATTGACAATGAAATAGAAAAGGGATATTTTGAATTGTGTTAAGAGCAGTTCCTGATGCAAAAGAAATGATAAAAGAACAGATAGGAAAAAGGCTGCGGGATTTGAGGCAGAGGAAGGGGCTTACCCAGAAGGGGATGGCTAAAATGGCAGGAGTGGACTACACCTATATAGGGAAGATAGAGCGTGGTGAACAACTTCCCTCCTTAAATGTTCTTATAAGGTTTGCCGAGTGTCTTTCCTTGCCGCTTGACCGTTTCTTTATGGGCGAAGCTACACGGAGATTGGTCAGCCTTGCACCACAAGATGTTTATAAAAGTATGCAGAGAGAAAATCTCTGGGAGTTGTTAAGGTTATTGGAAGGAGTACCGGAGGAGGACATCTCTCTCTTGACAGAAATAGTGCGTGTATTGAGAAGACACAGGGAAGTCAGTGTGAAAAGGAAAGAAGGTTTGACAATGGTGGCAGAATCACAGGAGGGATATAAAAAGAGGAATAAAAAATAAGCGTAAAATACTAATTGGAAAATATTTTCCATCATTGTACGAATAAATCCAATGGTTCCATATCCTCCGGATTAATCGTAATTGCCTGAGAATACTCTTTCCGTGCCTCCACTGTCTTACCCAGCACATGCAGCCCTTGTGCGAGCAATGAGTGGCTGGTTGCTTCATAGAATCGCTCAAGCCGTGCACGGTTGTAACGACCGGTCAGGTAGCGGAATGGTTCTTCACGTGCCATCGCAATTAACTTTAAGTTTTCAAAGACAGTGGTGTGTCTATCAAGTGCCCTTGCCGACTCATACTCCACCACCGGGTTGTCATCTGTGTGAAATGGAATATCCCCGGCGAGTTTTCCGACACCATCGTCTGCAGTGATGAAATAATCAAGGATTCTCTCAGGTTCATGTGCATGTATCAATGACATATCAGTCAGCACGCGCCCGGTTAGCTGAGCTGAAAGGCTATTCATATCAATCATAGCAGACTCACGGCTCCCCATTACGACGGTATAGGAGCTAATTGTAGAGTTTACATACCAGACAATAGTATGGGGGAAGACCTCCCGGAATGAGCGGAGGATCATTCGGTAATTGCTGGTTGTCAGTCCGTATATCGGTAGCCACATAGATACAATTCCGCCAGGGTTCAAACGTTGTGAGCAGAGGCGGAAGTAGTCCAGTGTATAGAGGCTGCCATTTCCGGCATAACGGGGGTGTATTGAGTCTGATAAAATCACATCAAAGGTCTCTGTCGTAGTCAGGAGAAAGTTTCTCCCATCATTGACGATGAGACGAATACGCGGGTCGTCCAGTACGCCATAATTGACTCCTCTCATATACCTCCGTGATGCAGCAATGACAGAGGGTGCCATCTCCACAATTGTAATCTGCTTTACAGGGTGGAGTGCTACAGCAGCCGCAGTGCCTCCGCTCCCCAATCCTATGTGACAAACACTTTTTGCATTCCCGTGGACCATCAGTGGCAGGTGTCCCTGCAATTTCTGAATGGAAATCAGGTCAGGGGTGGTGCCGGCTACATTAACTCCATTGACATTGAGTGACAGCCAGCCTCTATTGTTACTTGTTATATGCTGTACAGAAACTGTTGCTGTGGAATCCTCTTCAAAGAAGAGGGTTTGACGCTTTTCATCAGGCTTCGGTAGAAAAGGCCCTGCCTCTTCCATCATTCTCTCCTTCGCATAGAATGTCTGGTATCCAGCTATAAATACCACCGCTGCAGCTATCGCTGCTATTGCCCTCCCCCACTCCCATGTCAGATATAGCCTCGCCAGCAGATACACCGCCACCAGCAGGTCTATCAGTGCTAATACCAAAATAGCACGTTGGACACCAAGGTATGGGACCATGACAAGCGCTACCACAATTGCCCCCGTTAAGTTTCCGATTGTGTTCCAGAAATAGAGATGCCCGATTCCAGTCCCACTTACTCGCTCATCAGGCTGAATCAATCGGACTGCAAGTGGAAAGGTAAGCCCCATGGCAAGAGTCGGGATAAAAAGAAGCCACAAACCTGACATTAAATATAGTATGATAGTCCCTATGTGGCCGGACAACTGCAAGTTTTCGCCCACCATGTCCATCCACCTGGAGAGGTTCAGGAACTGATAGAACTGTGCAAAAAGTGCAATTGGAATGACCATGATAAATATACCAAGCCAGAGTTCAGAATATCTATAGTGTTGAGCGATCCAGCCGCCTACGAATGCCCCTACAGCCACACCCAGAAGAAAGATTAGGAGCATAACACTGAAGGCATAAACACTTGAGCCAAAGTGAAGGACGAGCAACCGCGTCCAGCAGACTTCCAACCCTAATGCAGCAAAACCAGTAGCGAAGAATATGGGCAAGAGGTAGCGCTGCAGGATTACTGGCCCTGCCTCTGTGGATATTTCAGTCTGCCAGTGTAATGTTCGCTGTGATACGAGTGCTGTTAGTAAGATAAATATCACTATATTGATTGCAGCTGCCAGCCAAATAGTGTTTTGCAGTCCAAGCTGCTCAATCAGCACAAATCCTGCCACTGCCGTCCCAACCATCGCGCCAAAGGTGTTGAGTGAATACAGACTGCCTACCTTGAGGTATGGCAGTTTACCGACTCTGCTGAAATGTTCAGAAAGAACAGGCAGTGTCCCACCCATCAGGATCGTTGGCAGAAGCATTGGCAGTAATGCGGTGAAGAAGCGCGTCACTGTCCCGACAGCAGGTGTATCCGGCACAGTGTGCGCAATTGGAACAAAGAGGATATGGAGATGTGTGAACATCCATGGTGTCGCCACAGCCCATAACCCGATTATCACTTCCTGGATTGCGTAGACGAACAATGGCGATTTCAGACGCGGAGCAATCCGCCCAAAGGCAAGACCCCCTATTGCAAGCCCTCCCATGAACGCCGCCAGCACTGCTGCGCTTGCATGGACAGTGTTTCCGAGTACTGTGGCGGTCATCCTGAACCATACTACCTGATAAACCAGTGCAGCAAATCCGGATGCAAAAAAGGCAGTGAAGGCAATGATGTTTACCAGCGTGGGATACCGTAAACCGTGCTCAGACATCCCTCCGCTATCATAGCCCATAGATTTATGAGCACCCTCCATCGTCTTCATTGTAATTGTGATTTATTCATAATTATCAAAGAGAAAATACTTTTTCTTGGATGAATTATAGGCTTTAAAAAAGAAGGTTGTCAATGAGAAAATCCCTGAAATATCTTAAATTTCCTGCTTCCACCCTCACCATCTCTTGGGTTATACTATAAACCTAAAAAATGCGTGAATAAAACCACGGAGTTCACTGAGAAAGACAAAAACAAAAAAGATTAAGGAGAAAGGGAAAAGATGGAGATATAATTTCCCCATTTCTCCTTATTGTTTTCCTCTGTGTCCTGTGGTTAATGCATTATTTGGGATAAAATCATAATTCAATTTAGAAAAGTTGATGAGAAAATTAATTCTATTCCTGTTTTTTGCCTCTGGCATAAGCGGGCTTATTTATGAGATAGTCTGGACAAGGGTTTTTACCCTTCTTTTCGGCAATACAACCTATGCTATAAGCACTGTTCTTACTGCATTTATGGCAGGGCTTGCCGCAGGGAGTTTTATATTCGGGAGAATTGCAGATAAAATTCAGAATTCAGATTCCGCAATCCGCAATCCGCAATCCGCAATCTTAATCAAATCCCCTCTCATGCTTTATGCGATCCTTGAACTGTGCATAGGCATCTCTGCCCTTGGTGTCCCGTTTTTAATAAACATATCAGACAGTTTTTACATTTCAATTCTTGGAAATATCACACCCTCAGCTTTTTCTTCTAACATTATAAGATTTTTTATCTCTTTTTTTATACTCTTTGTTCCTACCACACTTATGGGAGGGACACTCCCTATATTGAGCAGATTTTTTATTCATAAAATAGAGGAATTGGGATGGAATGTAGCCATTATCTATGCTGTCAATACCTTGGGGGCAGTTATTGGATGCTTCATAACAGGCTATATGTTAATAGCAACTATTGGTGTTAAAAATACAACCCTATTGGCTGTGTTTATAAATATTGCAGTAGGGATTGTGGCATTAATAGTCAGCAGTCATCAGTCAGCAGTCAGCAGCCAAGAATTAGAAGCAAGAAGCAAGAAGCAAGAAGACAAAAGACAAAAGACAAAAACTCCTGAACCCCTGAACTCTTCAACTCCAAAACTCCTGTTACTTTTCTTCTTCGGCCTCTCAGGCTTTACATCGCTATCTTATGAAATACTCTGGACAAGGGCATTTTCTCTTACATTTTATTCAACAGTATATCTATTCAGCAATATATTGACTGTGTTTTTAATTGGCATAGCCATAGGGAGTCTTATCTTTACAAAACTTTTAAAGTGGCGGCAGGATATGGACTTGATAAGGGTATTCGGCATTATAGAATTTTTAATAGGAGCATGTGCCTTATTGAGTATAATATTTTTCCAATGGCTGTCATCTGGTATTAATAATATCAGCTCATTATTTAATGATATGACATGGCAGAAAAATATACTTATAACCTTCGTTATT
>DNJG01000143.1 GCA_003489165.1 Nitrospinota bacterium
GTAAATTTCAGGCTCTTCTTAACCACATCACTTTCTCTTGTATATTCAAATTCCCCCCTTCTAAAGTTTATAGCACCTTCCATGTTTTTTTGAAGATGGAGTGAGAGGGCATATAGACCTGCCCCTTCTGGCGGACAATTCCCTGGAAGTGGAACATTTTTAATATCTATTTTAGGGAGGAGCGATTTTAAATCTTTTATCTTTTCTTCAACAGAATAAATCTTATCTATGTGAATTCCCTCAGACTCCAGATAGATTAAACCCATCTTTAATTCATCTATTCCTTTCAGAGGCTTAAAGAATATCGGCTCCCCGTCAGACAAAACCGCAAAAGCCCCATCACCAGCAATGGCTGCTGTCCCATTATTCACCCCATTCAAGAGTTTCCCCATAGAAAATATAGTTGAACCAAGCCAATATGGGTCAAGCCCAAATTCTTTTAATATCTCAAGATATTTTTTTAACCTTATCTTCTCTAAGGCAGCAGCTATTACCTTACTATTACCAATCGGGATGGCATCCACAATCATCTCTTTTACATCTTGGGGGAGGATGCCGCTAAGCTCAAAAGGAAGGATATCCTGAATTTTTTTCCTGTCTTCAAATGGGATTGATAAAATCCTTATGCTTATCTCATCAGGGGGGATGGCTACAAGCACCTTTTCAAAATCTTTGAACCCTTTTTCCCTTGCTGTTGTGAGTAAGGAAGATATTGCAGATTTTATCTCTTCTCTCTCCGATAAGGTATTTTTTCTAAGGATAGGATGGGTATGAAGGTAAAGGGGGTTGGCTTTTTTTGAAGAAAATATGCCTCCCCTCACAGAATCTGCACCTATATCAAGGATGAGAATTTCTTTTGCCATCAACTCTCCCTCCAGTAAAGTATTCCTCCTCCTGTTTGTATAACAGCCTCTACCACCCTGACAGCCTCTCCGATTTTTGCAGACGAATAAACTCTGAAAATATTACTCTCTACAATTATCTTATCCTGCAGGCTAAAACCTATAGTCTCAAACCCAGCTACCTTCATTATATCCGACCTATCCTTAAAAGGAATAGCCTTTCTATAATCTATCGCCCTCTGTGCAAGTGCCTCAGTTATTTCATCTGAAAGGGACATTATAATTTCCTTGCCTGCGGTATTAATATTGATAAGCCCGCTTGTATTATACACAGTAACGAATGGGCTTATAGATTTATAAATCTGAGGTGTATATCCTTTTATCATCAATACCTCTTCAAGGCTGTCCGGATAGGAGTTTTTCGGAAGGTAAGGATTTGAAAGCTTCTGATAGTAATCAATCCCTTCTGCCCCCATCATCCTCGGCTCATCATCGGCATCAATCCAGTCTGAAAGTGTATCAGCAATATCCTCCTTTTGATTTAACAGTTTCAGCAGCCTCAGATAATGATTATACACCTTATCATTATGCATACCTGTATTTGGATATACAATCTTCAGAGATGCCTTTCCACCCTCATCAAAAACCTTTATATCCAATTCACCATCTTCCTCATTCCGTTTAAAATTAAGCCCGTCGCTATCCATTGTTATAAAGGGCTTGATTTTTAAAAACTCCTCCAACCCTGCCTTTGCCATATCCACACCAGACCTTGCAAGCAGACTTGCCCTCTGACTATCCATGAAATTATTAGTTCTTGAGACAGATATATAAACAGCATAGACAAGTTCCGTCACCAGCCCGACGAGAACGGCTGTAATGAGGAGCGTAACAATAAGTGCAAAACCTTTTTGTGAACGTAACATCAATAAACCTTTAGAACACAAATTACACGAATATACGAATGCCACGAATAAAAACTAAAATTATTTTTTGTTTTACTAATTCGTGTAATTAGTCCATTTGTGTCATTCGTGTTCAAGTCTTTGTGTTTATCTAATTTTCGGTACAGCAATG
Organism: Nitrospinota bacterium; assembly: GCA_003489165.1. GTDB lineage: Bacteria > Nitrospinota > Nitrospinia > UBA9942 > UBA9942 > UBA9942. The sequence goes on from DNJG01000143.1 coordinate 1,920, forward strand.
GCAGACAATTCCTTCCCCTCCTCTATGAAAATTGATACCTTGATTGCGTCAGGGAGTTTGTTTTCAAGTGATGAATCCCATGCAAAAGCCCAGTCTTTCCCATTCATAAAACTTACATCAAACCCCTTTACCCCCTTCAACACCTCAAATTTAAATCTTTTCCCAATGTATGGATTCCAGATCTCTTTATAGATTACATCTCCATACTTTTCCTCATCAACAAAATACCTGACTGCCATAAGGTCGCTCGCCGGCATATCATCCTTCAATATTGAATGGGTAAATGTAGTAAATGACACCTCCGATGTTATCCTCTTTTTTTCTCCCTTAAAACCGGTTTTGGGATTTGTGGTTTTATAATATAAGGCATTAATCTCTTGCCCAAACCTGTCAAGGAAACGGCCTGCCTCAAGATATTTATCAAGATTCTCCTCAACCACATCACCTGCCTTAAGGACAGAAAAAAATGTCTTATAAAGGGCGGTAAAGAGAATAGCTGCAAGACTTACAGCTATAAGAAGTTCTATGAGTGTAAAGCCTCTTTGTTCATTTTTCAATTTTGTAAGATACAATGGATACATCTCTCCCCTTTCCCCATAAGACTTTTATATTCATCCTCTTAAGGGTTTTAAACTGTGTATCTTCTAAATCCAACTCCCATAAAAATTGAGGAAATTCAGCACCAAAATCCCCTTTACTCTTCTCCATCGGGGATAAAAGTGCAGTTTTCTCTGCCATCTTCTTCCCAAGTATAGTTGCAATTACAACATCTCTGCTATCATTGACTATATGGAGTTGATAATTAAGACTTGCCAGAACAGTAATAATCACACCTGCCACTATGGAGAGTGCAATCATTACCTCAAGAAGTGTAAAACCCCTATCTGAATGCGGAGTTTTAATTCTGACTTTTGACTTTTTAAACATATCCCTCTTCAATCTTTACCTTATATGTATATGGGTTAAAGGAAAGAGTGAAAAATTTTCCCAAACCTTTCAGGTGCAGATTAAACGGCTCTGAAAAACCATATGGCAGAAATATAACAGCAACCTCTCCACTATTTATCTTACCAAGCCCCGGTAAGATTATATCCTCAATTTTTACCATATCTCCCAAATTTAACCCTCGTATAAATGAGTCGGTCTCATCCTTATATTCTTCCCCATCTCTTGAATATTCTACCCTTACCCTTCCTCTCTGTATATCAAACTTTGCCCTGTAATACAGCTTCTTTGTTACTGCCGCCTCATTCAGATACCGGATGAGGCCTGCCATTTGTCTGGTATCCCTCCTGACAGAAATATCATCAAAAAAGTGAAATCTCGGAATGGCAACTGCCAATATAATCCCAACAATAGATATAACTACGAGGAGCTCTATGAGTGTAAATCCTTTACAGTTTTGATACTTGAAGGTTTGCATTATTGTCTGTAGGCTACACTAAAAGTTTCAGGGATGAGATCAAAAGTCTATTCAATATTCCAGTTCTCTATATCCTTATCAAATCCCTCTCCTCCTCTTACACCATCTGCACCATAAGAGACAATATCATAATCTCCGTGGAGCCCCGGAGAGATATAGATATATGGGTTGCCCCATGGGTCTGAGGGAATCTTTTTTACTTCAAGATATCCCCCTTCACGCCATTTTTTTGGTATAACTCCT
>DNJG01000148.1 GCA_003489165.1 Nitrospinota bacterium
GAAATGTTGGAAAATAAATGATTAAAAAGTCAGATGCCTTTAAAATGTTATTATTAAAATAAAGTTTTTAAGATTTTTTTAAAGAGGGTAGGGGGCTTTATAAAAATAATTAAATCTACAAAAAAGTTGACTATAATCCAACTACAGTTGATAATTTAAAGAAGGTTGTTAACGGCTAACTTAAAGTCGGGGTGTGGCTCAGCCTGGCAGAGCGTTCGGTTCGGGACCGAAAGGTCGGAGGTTCAAATCCTCTCACCCCGACCATCCAAAATTTTAGCCACAGATTAACACAGATAAACACTGATTTAATACTGAAGATAAGAAGTTGAGAAGTTAAGAGGTTTTGTTATCTGTGTGAATCTGTGTCCATCTGGGGTTTCATATATTTTATTTATAGCCCTGAGAAATCTGGCCCGCTCCCATGCTCGGCAGGGTTGACCTTCAGATTATTTTCAGGACATACTATTTCGCATGTGCGGCACTGAACACAATTCTCCAGATTCATGAAATGAACTTTCTCATTATCCTTGATATGTATCTGGTGGACTTCAGCAGTGCAGTCCCCGACACATGGCACTTCGTTTCCGTGTGAGTGGTATTTTTGAATGCATTGTTTGCAGACATCGGCGCTAAACTCATCTATATGCTTGTTGCCGATGTGGTAATGTGTTGAGGCATAGAACACAACATCGGCTGTAGAATAAATAGTGTTTTTGTTGAAGCCTTCAGGCTCAGCCGTCTCTTTAGCCTTATAATCTGCTTTGCTGTATTTTCTGTCTTCCTCCCATTTGACAGCTCCAATATCAATTTTTCCTGACATCATCTTCCTCAAATTTATCGCAGAGCCTATTGTTCCAGGAGGGTCGCTTATAAATGCCTTCAGGAGTCCAATAACAATGCCTGATTCATCAAGCCCCTTTACAATTTTTGGCAGATAATTACCGAAAACCTTTTTATTCTCATGGAATGCGTAGCGGTAATATCTGGCATCATTAAGCTCCTTTCCTACCCAGCCTTCCATAAGTCTTTGCTTGAACCGCCTCAAAATGCCAGATGAGAAATCCTTCTTTTGCACAGCCTCAAAGATAATATCAGCGGCAGTCATGCCGCTTTCCATAGACTTGTCAATTCCAGAAAAACCTTTAAGGTTTAATATGCCAAGCGCATCTCCTATTAACATTCCGCCATCAACTGAAAACTCTCTCGGAAGCGAATAGCAGCCCCCTTCCGGAACCAATGCCGCACCATACTTTAATACCTTTCCCTCTTTTATCATCCCTTGCACCCACGGATGTTTTTTGAAGTTTTGTAATATCTGCGGAGGGTGGAGGGCAGGGTTTTCCGAATCAAGCCCAATAATCATGCCTATGGCGATTCTTTTATCCTTTAAGCCGTATATAAAGCCTCCGCCAAAACTCCCATCAAGGAGGGGGTATCCGATTGTATGCCATACTTTCCCTGAAAAATCATTTTGGGTTTCCCATATCTCTTTAACACCAACAGCCCACTTCTGCGGCAGCTGTGTGAGATTAAATTTTGTTATAATATCCCTGGAGAGAAAGCCCTTATCTCCAAAGACAGTCACCTTGCCATAACAGTTGTCATTTTCTGCATTACCTGTGCTGTCAACCTTCACACCCTCTATGCGGCTGCCATTGTAGATTACTTCAGTTGCCGGGAAACCGTTATAAAGGTCAACAATTATTGATGGGGAATCCTTTACCTTCTCTGTGAGGCTTGAAGCCATCCATTTGACCACATTGCTTAATGACAGGATAAGATAGCCGAGTTTATTCATCTCGGAAGGGGATATGAATGGTGGAATTTCCCATGCCTTTTTACACCCAAGCATCATCACACAAGTCTCTTTGCATATCCCTTCAATAGGGAAACCATTTGTCTCGTAATCAGGAAAGAGTTTTTTGACAGCTCTCGGATTTGATACCGCACCGCTCAATATGTGAGAGCCGAAGTCTTTCCCTTTTTCAAAGACAGCGATTTTGAGTGATGCCTTTTCCTGCTTTGCAAGGTCAACAAGCCTGTGGGCGGCACTGAGAGACGAAATGCCTCCGCCTACAAACAACACATCATATTCAATTCGCTTCATAATTATTGAACCTTTTCCTTTCCCATTTTTATTAACGCTTTCTTTAAAAGCGGTGCCGCCTGATATAGGTCTCCAACTATACCATAATGGGCAAACTTTAATATCGGGGCATCGGCATCCTTATTGACGGCTATTATGAGCTTTGAATTTGCCATGCCAACCCTGTGCTGAATAGCCCCTGATATTCCAAGTGCGATATATATGTCAGGACGAACAGTCTTTCCTGTCTGACCTACCTGATGGGCATATCCTATCCACCCGCTGTCAACAGCCCGCCTGCTTGCCCCCACAACAGAATTTTTAAAAACTGATGCAAGGTCCCGGACAACCCCAAAACCATCAGGACCCCCAAGCCCATAACCTCCTGAAACGATTACCTTAGCCCCTGTAAGGTTGACTGCGCCCGAAACATCCCTGACAGTTTTGATCACCTTCAACCTTAAATCTTCCTCATTAAAATTAACTGATATATTATATATTACACCCTTGCGGGATGCATCAATAGGCAGAGCCTGCATCACGCCGATTCTTGCTGTTGCCATCTGGGGATTTTTCCATGGACCAAGTATCCGCGCCTTCAGGCTTTCGCCAAAGCTTGGACGAATCGCATAAAGGATATTTTTAAATGTCCCTGTCTTTGATGGGTCAGCCTTCCCCTTATGCTCATAATCTCCTATATCAAATTCAGTGCAGTCTGCCGTCAATCCGGTCTCTAAATATGCCGCTATGCGTGGTGCAAGGTCTCTCCCTATTGTGGTTGAACCCATCAGGACTATTGGAGGCGGCGTCCCCAGATGCTCAAGGATGCCAATAACTGCCCGTTTGTATGTAAGGGTTGCATATTCTTTTAATTGTGGAGCATCTATAACAATCACTTCATCTGCACCATGATGAATCAGCCTTTCAGCAAGAGGCGTGATTTCATGTCCTAATAAAAAGCATGAGACCCCTGTCCCTAATTTTTCAGAAAGGAATCGTGCCGCACCTATAAGTTCAGGTGTGATTTGCTGAAGACTGCCGTGAAACTGCTCGGCAACCACTGCGACATTATTTGGATTAGGCATTAATCAGTTCCTCAATATTTCTGCCATTAGTTCGGAGATGCTCCATAAGTTCATCAACCTCCCGTTCAATGCTTTCACCTTTAAAGACAATACAGCTTCCGCCGACATCTCCAATCTTCCATGTCTTGCCAACGACTGTAGGGCTTCCTAAAAGACCTGTGCGGTTTGGATTAGCGCCAATAGTATCAAGAGAGACTGTTTTTATTCGTCTATCCCTTTCTTCAGGGCGGCGAAGGAGTTCCTTGACTGCCGCCCCATCTGCAAATCTTTTATAATCAAGCGGTGTGGCAGAGTTTGCAACAGTGATTAAGACAGGCAAATGAACTTCAATCTCCTGATTTCCACCCTCTACTATTCTCTGTCCCTTTAAAATCCTGTCTGATATTGAAAGATGTTCGCAGTAGGTTATTTGCGGAATATTAAGCCTTTCAGCAATCTGTGGCCCAACCTGTGCTGTATCGCCATCTGTTGTTTGAAGTCCTGTAAGGATAACATCAAAATCGCCGAGATAATGAACTACCTTATGGAGTGCGTATGCAGTTGCAAGTGTATCGCTTGCGGCAAGCCTCTTGTCAGTAAGAAGAATGCCGTAATCAGCACCATGTTCAAACGCCTCTATGAGGACTTCCACTGCAGGAGGCGGTCCCATAGCAACGCAGGTTACTTCGGCACCTGAACCTCTCTTAATCTCAAGTGCTTTCTGCAGGGCGTAGCGGTCAAATGGATTGAGCATCCTTTTAGCCCTTGCACGGTCTATAGTGCCGTCTGGATTGACCCCAGCCTTTGAGCTTGTATCAGGCACCTGTTTTATGAAAACTATAACCTTTAACAGATTAAATCCTCCTATTGAGATTTTAACTCCCTCCCATTCTTTTTTAAAATTCTAACAATCTTTGCAAGATTTTCATCGCTCATCTCAACGAGGATATCCAAAGAATTTAGTATATATTACCATTAAATGCCCCTTATATTTTTATAAATAATAACACTTTATTGCTTTTTTGATTGAAACAACTAAAGGTACTGAAATCTCTGACACTCACACTGACACTAAGTATTCCAGGACATTTCTATTTTGGCTTGACACTAAGTATTCCTATGATACAATTTGCAGACTGACACAATCCATAACGATTATCTATCAGTCCATTCTAAATATCATGGAGGTTAAATGATAAATCTCCTAATTGTTGATGATTCGGCAGTAGTCCGCACTTATATTAAAAATATACTTGAAAGGGATAAAGAGATTAAGGTTATCGGGTTTGCAAAGGATGGAGAAGAAGCGGTAAGGCTTGCCGCTGAGATTAGGCCTAATGTAATCACAATGGATATCAATATGCCTAATATGAACGGCTTTGAGGCAACCCGCAGGATTATGGAGACATGTCCTGTTCCAATTGTTATTGTAACAGCGAGCTATAACAAAAGTGATGTGGAAAAATCATTTCACTCTTTAGATGCAGGTGCAGTTGCAATTCTTGAGAAGCCGTTTGGCGAGGGGCATTTTGAATGCGAAAAAACAGAAAATGAGCTTGTTCAAACTGTTAAATTGATGTCAGAGGTAAAGGTTATCAGGCGATGGAAAAGGAAGACTTATCAGGATAAAGAAAAAGTCAAAACCACTCTTCATCATGGGAGGCGAAGAAGGATTAAGGTTATTGCTATGGGTGCATCTACAGGAGGTCCGCCTGTCCTCCAGTTAATCCTCTCAAGGCTTAAAGAGGGTTACCCAGCACCCATACTGGTCGTCCAGCATATATCAAAAGGATTTCTTGAAGGGTTTGTAGATTGGATAAGACAGGCTACATCGCTTCCTGTCCATATAGCAGTTGATGGCGAGCATCTCCTCCCCGGACATATATACTTTGCACAGGATGATTATCACCTCGGTGTTGACAGTGAGGAGAGAATAAGGATGAGCAAGGCTAATCTTGAAAATGGGATAAGACCCTCTGTATCGTATCTGTTCCGCTCTATCTTAAATACATTTGACGGAGAGGCTGTAGGAGTTCTGCTTACAGGCATGGGGAAGGATGGTGCAATGGAGCTTAAGATGATGAGGGAGAACGGCGCTGTAACAATCGCACAGGATGAGGAAAGCTCTGTTGTCTATGGAATGCCGGGCGAAGCTGTAAAACTTAATGGCGCGACATTTGTCCTCCCGCCAGAAGAAATCGCATCAACACTGGAAAATCTGGCAGGGAGGGAGTAGAGGGAAATATGAGGAAAATTCCAAATTTCAAGCACCAAATAACAAATAAATTTCAATGACCAATATTCAAACTTCTAAAATATATGATTTAGAAGAGAGGACTTTGCAATTTAGTAAAAATATTGCTCTTTATATAAAGATACTACCAAGAACTATTTCAAATATTGAATATGGAAGGCAGTTAATAAGGGCTTCAGGTTCTGTTGGGGCAAATTATATTGAAGCCAACGAATCGCTGAGTAAAAAGGACTTTGTAATGAGGATAAAGATATGTCGTAAAGAGGCTAAAGAATCAGCATATTGGTTGCGGTTGATAGTGGAAACAAATGATGATAAGGTGACAGAAGCGGGAATGAAATACTTGAAAGAAGCAATAGAGCTAAAGAAGATTTTTTCTGCTATACTTCAAAAATCTAAATAATTTTGATATTTGAAATTTATTTACTTATTGGGATTTGGATATTATTTGTAATTTGGGATTTGAGAATTGGAATTTAGAATTTAAAATATAGGTTACAATTATGTCAAATGACGGTTACATTCTGATTGTAGAAGACAGCGAGACGCAGGCGAGACAGCTTGAGTCTATCCTTAAGCCTCTCGGCTATGGCATCTCTATTGCCTATACTGCAAAAGATGCCCTTGATTTTTTGAAGAGGCAGAAGCCTGTCCTTGTTATTGCCGATATCCTTATGCCCGAGATGGACGGCTATCAGTTGTGCAAGATGATTAAAGGTGATGATAGATTAATGGATATACCTGTTATCCTCTTAACTCAGCTTTCTGACCCAAAAGAGGTTATTAAGGGGCTTGAGAGCGGTGCGGATGACTTCATTTCAAAACCATATAATGTGGAACTCCTTATAAGCCGCATCCAGACAATCCTGAATATAAAGAAGCGAGAGGATATAATAAATAAGAAACTCAATATCCTTGTTGTTGAGGATAGTCCGACTCAGGCTGAACAGCTTAAATATATGCTTGAAGAATGCGGCTACACGGTTACAACAGCCTTAAATGGCAAGGAGGGGCTTGAGACAGCGAGGAGGATAAAGCCTACACTCATAATAGCTGATATTCTCATGCCTGTAATGGACGGTTATGCGATGACTTCTGAGATAAGAAAGGATGAATCACTCAAAAAGACGCCGATAATATTAATAACCTCATTACAGGATAAAAAGGATATTGTCCGCAAGGCATCTGTAATTGCAGACGGTTTTTTTACAAAACCTTATGACGAGCAATATCTTCAGGCAAAGATTAAATTTCTCATTTCAGGTATGAATGGTGAAAACAAGGGAAAAGAGTTAAATGGGTTGGATGTAACATTTGGAGGAGAGCACTATAATATAAACTCAAACAGAAGACAGATTTTAACATTTTTACTCTCTACCTATGAAAATGCTGTCCAGCAAAATCAGGACTTGATAATGATGCATAGGGAATTGCAGTTGATTAATGAACAGCTTGAGGGAAAGGTAAGGGAGAGGACAGAGGAATTACAGGCATCTGAAGGAAATTTCAGGTCACTTGCAGAAAATGCAAATGACAGCATTATGATAGTTACAGATAAAGGCAAATTTGCCTATGTGAATAGACGATTATTGGATATGACAGGTTATAGCGGTGAAGAGCTGCTTAAGATGAATATCTTTGACCTTATACATCCTAATTTTTGTGAGGCAGCAAGGGAACGCTTTGGAGAGAGAATTGATGGAACTGTTCCAATTGGTCATTCTGAGATTGCTATCGTCAAAAAAAACCGTAATAGTTTACTGGCAGAGGCAACATGCTCAAGAACTTTCTGGCATGGACAGCCTGCTGTCATAGGTCTATTGCGTGATATCTCCGAACGTAAGAGAAGAGTGGATGAGTTTATAAAACTCGAAAAACTGGAGTCTTTAGGCATCCTTGCAGGAGGTATAGCACACGATTTTAATAACTTTTTGACAGGGATACTTGGAAATATCTCGCTTGCAAAGAAGAAATGCAAGCCCGATGATATTATTTATAAATTATTGTCTGATAGTGAGAAGGCTTCTCAGGGTGCAAAGAGCCTCACTTATCAGTTATTAACCTTTGCTAAGGGCGGCACACCTGTCAGGAAGACAATATCTATTATAAAATTACTCAGGGATGATGTAGAGTTTGCGTGCAGGGGCTCTAATGTAAAATGCAGTCTTAATATCCCTGATGATTTATGGCCTGTAGATATTGATGAGGGGCAGATTAATCAGGTCATCTACAATATAGTCATAAATGCGGGGCACGCCATGTCTGAAGGGGGGACAGTTGAATTATCAGCAGAAAATATTAATGCTTATGCGGATAACAGATACTTTGTTAAAGAGGGCAAGTATGTGAAGATAGCAATTAGCGATACAGGGTCTGGAATATCTGAAGAGAATCTTAATAAGATATTTGACCCTTATTTTACGACTAAAAAGACAGGAAGCGGGCTTGGGCTTGCAAGTGCTTATTCCATAATCAAGAATCATGACGGATATATCTCGGTTGAATCAAAAGTGGGGAAGGGGACTACATTTTATATCTATCTTCCAAAGTCTCAGAGTGAGGCTGCTGTTATAAAAGAGCATGAAGAAGGGCTTGTTTACGGGGAGGGGAAGATTCTTGTTATGGACGATGAGGAGATTTTAAGGACTGCCGCAGGTATGATATTGGGTGAACTTGGATACAGTGCTGATTTTGCCAGAGACGGCAAAGAGGCAATTAAGCTTTATAAAAAGGCAAAGGATTCAGGAGAGCCATTTAATGCAGTCTTGATGGACCTTACAATACCGGCTGGCATGGGAGGCAAAGAGGCAATTAAGGAGCTTATTAAGATTGACCCGGATATAAGGGCAATTGTCTGCAGCGGTTATTCAAATGACCCTATAATGTCTGAATATAAGGATTATGGCTTTTCTGCGGCGATTGTAAAACCATATAATATTGATGAGTTGAGCAGGACAATTAATGAGGTGGTAAAAGGGAAGGGGAGTGAGTGAGAACAAAGACCTGATTAACCGCAAAGACACAAAGTAAAATAATTCACATAAAAAAGAGAATTTTTTATCTTTTCTTCATTTCCCCGCCCCGCTTTGTCTTTCTCTGTGCCTCAGTGTCTCAGTGGTTAAAATTGGATTTTTGTTTTTAAAACTCCTGTATAAACCTCGCCGCATAGCTCCTGATTTCCTTCCCATTCAAAACATGGAATCTCCTTACTTTATCTACGGTTTGGAGTGAAAATCTCTTTAAGGGGATATAGACGAGGTTTTTTTTGTAGTGTCTTGCAAGACGCCTCCATTTTAGCGGCGGCGGTTTTGGGGCAACAAGAGCCACATGTTTTTCCCTTGAGTAAAAGAGTGAGGCTGAAATAAGCCTCTCATCAAGGGATTCTGAATTTTCAAACCTTATATCCTGCCATATATCAGGTATATGCCTCGGAGGGAATAGCATAAAGCATCCTCCATAGGTTGAACGGGCAATGCCGGGTCCAATCATATCTTCACTATATGGTGTTGCATAGAAACAGAGTGTGGATTCCTCCCCATGCTCTGCATACCATGTCTGTCTCCAGCTATACTTCATCGGGTCAGGGTTTACTTCAAAGATAAAGACCACAGCATCTACACTCCCTCTGGATGGGGGAATTTCCTTTACATATATATTGCCTGTATACCAATGCCTCAATGTATCCCTTATATCAATCCCATCCTTGACCGATGTTGTAAACTTCTCTGTCCTTGCAAGGTCTTCACCAAGGAGTGCCTTTGTCTGCTCCCTTACATGGGTGTTAAAACTCTCAATCCTGTTATCTTCAGGCGGCCATGAACACTGTCCATAAGGGTCCCACATGAACTTCCAGATTTTTTGTTTCTTTATGTCAGGTTTTGGTTTTAAAGAGATATGTCTCCATGCAATCTCTGACCCTGCAAGCCTGTTCTTCATTTTTACTGCGCCCCTTTCTGGAAATTCAGCCATGTCAATCCCCATAGTAACTGTATTGATGTCCCCTAACTCGGAAGGGGAGGATTGATAGGGATATAGTTTTGCAGTTTCCAGTAAGATAATTGCAAAACTGTCCCCGCCAATCTGTTTTGCGGCAGTTGTGAGTGTATAAAGGTCAGGTGTCATTCTGCTCTCAAGGAGAGAGAGATTTCTTACATATTTCATATAGACCTGCAGGACATTTGGTGTCAGATAGTGCTGATTGAGTTCATATTGCTTTATGAATCTGTTTCTCGCCTCAATTAATAATTCCTTTATCCCATCTATAGATAGATTACTGTCTGATAGAAGCTCCTCCCTCTTTTTTTCGTATAGATATGTAATATAGGGGAGTTCACCGAGGACAAAGAAGAGTGTCTTTTCATCTGCACTGTGAAGTTGAGGTGTTTGATAGATATTTTCTGATTTGGGGTAGGGGAGTCTCCTGTTATATGCATCCCTTACAAAGGGCAAATCAATCATTGAGCAGATAAAGAGTATTTTCTCATACTGAAGCTCCAGTTTGTGTAATTGGTATGCCATCCAGCGAACCCTTTTATCCTGCTGGCTGTCCCTTTGCGGTGTTGGGATTGCAGGGAGTAAGGCTAATGCAAATTTTTCAAGAGAGACATTTTTCAAGGCATAAGGGTCGGGGAAGTATCCCCTCTGGGTTTCAAAACTTGACACCTCCATGTCAATGTATGCCCTGTCTATTCCTTCTTCAATGGCAACTCTCAGTGCCGCAATAATTCCCTGACATGGGTCTATAGGGACAAAACTGAACACATCCATTTCTCCATCTGTCTCTTCCTCAAGCGAGGCAATGGTTATTGATGGAAGGAGTCTTATGCCAGTCTCTACTGAATTTTTAAAAGAGGGAGGGATGGATACTGCAAGGCAGTCAAAATGAGAGCTTAAAATCTTTTGTCTTGCAACCCTTGCGAAATCCCCGCTTCCGTGGATTATGGGAAGGATTTCTATCTTTTTGCTGAGGGAGAAAAACATAAGCGCTATGTAATTTTATTTTATCTCATCCGGACTGCAAATTTTTCCCAAGATTCCAGAGGCAGCAGCTATTGCAGGGTTTGAGAGATAGACCTCACTCTTCGGATGCCCCATCCTGCCGACAAAGTTTCTATTTGTAGTGGATATAGCCCTCTCGCCTTCTGAAAGGACACCCATGTGTCCGCCGAGACAGGGTCCGCATGTGGGTGTGCTTACAACAGCCTCGGCATCAATGAATATATCAATCAACCCTTCATCTATTGCCATCTTATAAATCCTCTGAGTGGCAGGGATGACTATCATCCTCACATCCTTGTGAACCTTCTTCCCCTTTAAGACAGAGGCGGCTTCTCTCAAGTCAGATATCCTTCCATTTGTGCATGAGCCGATTACTACCTGGTCAATCTTTACATTGCCCGCCTTGCTTATAGGCTTTGTATTTGAAGGCAGATGAGGGAATGCAACCTGAGGCTCAATATCCTTTGCATTAAATTCAAATACATCACTGTAAATAGCATCTTTATCACTTTTGTATATTTTAAATTTTCTCTTTGCCCTTCCTTCCACATATTCCATTGTTATATCATCAGGAGTGATGATTCCACTCTTTGCCCCTGCCTCTATTGCCATATTTGCCATTGTAAATCTTCCATCCATCGGCAGGTTATCAATTATCTCGCCTGTAAATTCCATTGCCTTATACAATGCACCATCAACCCCTATCTTGCCAATTGTATAAAGGATAAGGTCTTTTCCTGTAACCCATTTTTTCAGTTTTCCATAAAATATAAACTTCATTGACTCAGGGACTTTAAACCATATTTTACCTGTTACCATTGTGGCAGCTAAATCTGTGCTGCCAACACCTGTGGAGAACGCCCCCAATGCGCCGTATGTGCATGTATGTGAGTCTGCACCAATAATTACATCCCCCGGCAGGACAAGCCCTTCTTCAGGCAAGAGGGCGTGTTCAATGCCCATCCTCCCCATCTCAAAATAGTTTGTGATTTTATATTCTTTAGCAAAATTTTTCAAGATACGCACCTGTTGGGCTGATTTTATATCCTTATTCGGGGCAAAATGGTCAGGGACAAGAACTATCTTTTCTTTATCAAAGACTTTCTTTGCTTTAACCTTTTTAAATTCTTCAATGGAGAGGGGGGCTGTAATATCATTTCCGAGGGCTATATCAACCTTTGACATTATCAGGTCTCCTGCTGATACCCCTTTTTTCCCTGTGTGTGCGGCAAGAATTTTCTCAGTAATAGTCATTCCCATTATAATATCTCCTTTTCAGGCAATAGAGTTTTAAAAGCATGTCTGAGCTATTATATCAAAGTTTATATTTGTAATGTGAAAAAATTCGGACAGATTCAAATTTGACACATCTCATAAATATGTGATATATAACAATGCAAATTATGTTAAAAGAGTTGCTTTTGGAAATAGGGACAGAGGAGATTCCTTCTGTATATCTGAATCCTGCAATTAGTAAGATTGGAGATTTGGCAAAGAAAATTCTTACTGATAATAGAATTTCACATGGGCAAATAAAAGTCTTCGGTTCGCCGAGGAGGCTTATTTTATTCGTTGAAAATCTTTCGGATAGGCAGGAGAGTGTTGTTTCAAAAGTAATTGGTCCTCCTAAACGGGTATCCTTTAATGAGAAGGGACTGCCCACTCAAGCCGCTGTTGGTTTTGCAAAAAATCAGGGGATTCGTGTAGAGGATTTGAATGTTGAGAAAACAGAGAAGGGTGAATATCTCAGTGCAGTAAAGGAAGATAAGGGGGAAACGACAAAGAAAATCCTTCCTGATA
>DNJG01000105.1:0-23029 GCA_003489165.1 Nitrospinota bacterium
ACAGTTGAAGAAACCCTATAGTTTATATATGTTTGCTGTGAGTATGAATAACTCACATCAAGTCCCGCTTCCTTTACGGGTTTCATGCCGACTGCGACTTCAATACCTTTATGTTCAGTCTCGCCTGCATTGCGTTTTTCACTTAAACCTGTAGTTACCGCATAAGATACAATATCATCCTTTTTCTGCATCAGATAAATAGATGCATCAAGGGTTAATTTGTTATCAAGAAAACCTGTCTTTACACCTGTCTCGTAGCTATCAATCTTAATCGGCTGAAGATTTACCGTTGTTGAAGCAGTTCCGTTACTTCCTTTGAACAAATCTCCCGACGACGGAACACGGAAACCGTGGTTATAAGAGATGAAGGCGCTTATATCCTCTGTAAATGCATAGGTTAAGCCTGCCTTTGGGCTTACATGGCTGAATGTCCTTGAAGTGGATGCAGGCCTGTTGGAATTTGCTGCAAGGCGGGTATTATAATCATAGGACATATCATCATAACGGGCACCTATTGTTAATCTTAATTTTTCAACAGGCGATACTTCAGCATGTAGGTAAGGAGAAATCCCTTTAAATGTTGCGTCATAGTCATAGTTGTTGGTCGTAGATGTATCATAGGTATAGGATGTATATTTAAAGGTTGAAGTATCCATGGCTACAACAGTCCTTCTCTCATAATAGTCGCCAGGGCTGTAGTCAAGGTCAAAACCCATTACTAATCTTGTCCTCATTGGCTCAAGATCATAGCGGTATTTTCCAAGGAGCCCGAAAGATTGAAACTTTGTAGTATAATCAGAGCCCCTGTAGTTATTCCCGCCGATGCTGAATATGCCCCATCCCGGATGCAAATCCATCCTGTTTGTCCTGTAATATGGGATAACACTTATGAGGCCCTTACCTTCTGACACCTCTTTTTCAACATCAAAGGATAGTCTGAAAGCTTTAACCTTTCTGAAATTAAAGGTTGTATAACTGTATGATGGCCGGCTTTCAAAATCTGCTTTTGATAATCCTGCTGATTCGCCATGGCCGTCAATATTGGAATAGGCAATTACAGTCTTTACACTCGTTGTTGCATTTGGCGTATAATCGGAACGAATTGTTGCTGCCTGCCTGTCATAGGCTGTGTCATCCTGCCAGCCGTTTGTATGGGTATCATTCAAATCAAGACGAAGACCGAAATTGTCCCATGTATTGCTCCCTGTCGCAAGGAGACGATACCAGCCGTAGGAACCTGCCTCAGGGGTTATTTCAATTTCAGGTGTGAGTGACGGTGTCTTTGTCAGGACATTTATTGCCCCGCCTATTGCATCACTTCCATACAGTGCGGTTCCCGGTCCCTTCATAACTTCTATTCTGTCGGCCGCCGGCATATTTATTTCATAAAGTGCGTTGTGGTTGAAAAATCCTGTAGAGCGGATTGGTATGCCATCCTCAAGAAAGAGATAGAGAGGCTGTGTTGTAAGAGGCTGGCGAATTGCTGTCACATGCCCCTCTCCTGTTGTCTGCCTTATCCAAACACCCGCTACCCTGTTCATAACCTGTGCGGGGTGGGACGGTTTTATGTCATCAATCACTTCACCCTTTACAGTACCGACTGTCTGAGGAACCTCTTTTGTCGGCTCCGCCTCCCTTGTGCCGGTAACAACAACATCTTCAATCTTTGTTACACCATCTTCCTCTCCGAAAACAGAGAAAGGTGAAAGAATCAGAAAAAGAAATAAAAGTGTAAATTTTTTCTTCATTAAAAATAACCTCCTTATGTGGACAAAAACCGAAAATTACAAATTTTTTGCCACGGACTTTTACTGATTAATAAGTGTCAGTGATTAGTGTCAGTGTCAGCAAAAAACATTTTCAACTGACACTGTTCACTGACACTGCCACTGATTTGGGTCTGTGTTTGTCTGTGGCTAATAAAAGATTTTAATCAGGAGATGAATCTTGGAGGGTTGTATGGAGATGCAATGAAGCCCTCTGTAATTTGGGCTTGTACGAAAAAGACAGTTTCTGAATTTTGTGAGTTAAAATTTAATTCTTGAGATTCAATATTTGTAAAAGGATGCTCGCCGCCAGGAAAATATATATCAGATAATGACATATCCATATTACAATCTGCCTTTATCTTATTAATTCCCTGTTTATGCCCAGAATGATGGGTGTCTCCTCTGTGGTCATGGAGCATCTGGTTATCACTATGGTGCGCCATATGGATACCATTATCAGTTATGCAGATATCTCCGCTAATTGATGCATTGCTTATAGGCATGACCAGATTAAGATGAGCTACAATGAAGATAATAAAGATTGATGATATTTTTGGATATTTCACTTGTTTCACCTCAAGACATATTAATGCCTTTTATTTATCAAATTAAATATCCTATGTCAAGGAAAAATCTTAAAAAATCTTGAAAAAATGATTATTCAAAAAGGAAGATAATTTTGATTGAAACAGTTTTTGATATCATGATAATATCTATATATTTATTTGTAGCTATTTTAATTTAATATAAAAATTAAAGGCAGGGGGTTTTCGTTATGAAAAAGAAGTATGTATATTTTTTCGGTTCCGGAGGTGCTGAGGGGCGTACTGACATGAAGGCACTGCTCGGAGGAAAAGGGGCTAATATTGCAGAGATGACAAATCTCGGCATACCTGTTCCCCCAGGCTTTACTATTTCTACGGAAGCATGCAATGAATATTTTAAGAACAATAAAAGATATCCTGAAGGTTTATGGGATGAGGTAGAAAAAAATCTTGCAAGATTAGAAGAGATGATGGGGAGAAAATTTGGCAGTAATTCACAGCCTCTACTTGTGTCAGTGAGGTCAGGGGCAAGGGCATCAATGCCGGGAATGATGGATACTGTATTAAACCTTGGGCTAAATAAAAATACACTTAAAGGCATCATTGAAATGACAGGGAATGAGAGGTTTGCCTATGATGCCTATAGAAGATTCATTACAATGTTCAGTAGTGTGGTGCTTGGCATAAAGAAAAAGAAAAAGAAGACTGAAAACGGCAGTGAAGTAGAGATAAACCAGTTTGAAGAAATCATGGATGAGGTGAAAAAGAAATACAATGCTGAACTTGATACAGATTTGGATGTGGAGGCATTAAAGCTGCTTGTTGAAAAGTATAAAGCGGTGGTAAAAAAGGAGACAGGAAAAGATTTTCCTGAGGAGCCTAAGGAACAGCTCATGATGTCGGTGAATGCAGTGTTTGAATCATGGAATAATCAGAGGGCTATTACATACCGCAAACTTTATAGTATTCCGGATAATTGGGGGACTGCTGTAAATGTCCAGACAATGGTCTTCGGAAATATGGGCGATACATCAGGAACAGGTGTTGCATTTACCCGCAATCCTGCAACAGGAGAGAAAAAGTTTTACGGCGAATTTCTTATGAATGCACAGGGTGAGGATGTGGTTGCAGGTATAAGGACACCTCAGTCTATAGATGAATTAAAGGAGAGGATGCCTGAGGTATATAAATCGCTTGTAGAGATATATCAGAAACTTGAGAATCATTATAAAGACATGCAGGATATTGAGTTTACAATACAGGATAGAAAACTCTACATGCTTCAGACAAGAACAGGGAAGAGGACTGCTGCAGCGGCAGTAAAGATTGCAGTTGAGATGGTCAAGGAAGGTTTGATAGATAAAAGGACTGCAATTTTAAGAGTTGAACCTGAACAGTTAGATCAACTGCTTCATCCAACAGTTGACCCCAAGGCAAAGGTAGAGGTAATAGCAAAGGGGCTTCCAGCCTCACCTGGTGCAGGTATAGGAAAGGTGGTATTTACTGCAGAGTCGGCGCAGGAGATGTCTTCAAAGGGGGAGCGGGTGATATTGGTTAGACAGGAGACATCACCTGAGGATATAGGGGGAATGAATGTTGCACAGGGAATATTGACAGTCAGGGGGGGGATGACATCTCATGCGGCAGTAGTAGCGAGGGGGATGGGTAAATGCTGTGTAGCAGGCTGCAAGGATGTGAATATTGATGAAGAGAAGAGACAATTTAGGGTAAACGGTAATATTGTTAAAGAAGGGGACTGGATAACCCTTGATGGAAGCACAGGAAATATAATGCTTGGGAAGATAAAATTGATTCAGCCGGAGCTTTCTGGAAATTTTGCCCAGCTTATGAAATGGGCTGATGAGATAAGAAAATTAAATGTAAGGACAAACGCAGATACGCCTCATGATGCACAGGTTGCAAGGAATTTTGGTGCGGAGGGGATTGGATTATGCCGCACAGAGCATATGTTTTTTGAGGGAAAGAGGATTGATGCGGTAAGGGAGATGATACTGTCCGATACGGAGAAGGAAAGGAGAAAGGCACTATCAAAGATTCTGCCGATGCAGAAGGGGGATTTTAAAGAGATATTTAAGGTAATGGATGGTTATCCGGTTACCATAAGGCTTCTTGACCCGCCGCTTCATGAATTCCTGCCCCATACAGAGGAAGAGATTGAAGCCCTTGCAAAGGAGATGAATGTATCGATAGAAAAATTAAAGGAGAAATCAAACAGCCTTAAAGAATTTAATCCAATGCTTGGCCACAGGGGGTGCAGGTTAGGGATTACATACCCTGAGATTTATGAGATGCAGGTTCAGGCGATATTTGAGGCAGCCTGTGAATTGGCAAAGAATGGAAAGAAGATTGAGCCTGAGATAATGATTCCATTGGTAGGGCATATAAATGAACTTAAATACACAAAGGAGAGGCTGATTAAGGTTGCAGATGAAGTAATGGAAAAGTTGGGCGTTAAGATTAAATATATGGTTGGGACAATGATTGAGCTACCAAGGGCTGCCATAACTGCAGACAAGATTGCAGCAGAGGCGGAGTTCTTTTCATTCGGGACAAACGACCTCACCCAGACAACATTTGGATTAAGCAGGGATGATGCAGGGAATTTTCTTCCATTTTATATTGAAAATAAGATACTCCCAAAAGACCCATTTGTAGCGATAGATCAGGATGGTGTCGGGGAGTTGATAAAGATGGGTGTTGAGAAGGGAAGGGCAGCAAGGGCAGGGCTTAAAGTTGGTATATGCGGCGAGCATGGTGGTGAACCGAGTTCCGTAGAGTTTTGCCACAAGATAGGGCTGAATTATGTTAGCTGTTCGCCTTTCAGGGTTCCAATAGCCCGTTTAGCCGCAGCCCATGCGGTTTTAAAAGAGGGCAGGGCGGATATAATATCCACTACGGCATAATGGATTAGCCATAGGCTTACATAGACTAAAAGAGAAATTGAACATCAAACAGAAGACTTTAAACTTTTTACTTAATGAATAATGATATATCAGAAGCAATTGAAGGGCTAAAGAGATATTTAGGTTATTTAAAGATAATGGGTATTAATGAAATACCTGTAGAACAGCAGTCAGTAGTCAGTAGTCAGTGGTCAATGGTCAGTGATCAGAAAATTCTACCCCCCAACTCCCGACTCCCAACTCCAAACTCCCAACCCCCAACTCCCAACCCCCAACTCCCGACTCTTTCTTTAGAAGATATTAGAAATGAAATAGGCGATTGTAAAAGATGCAAACTTTGGCATACGAGAAAAAATATTGTCTTTGGTTCAGGGAATCCAAAGGCAGAATTAGTGTTTGTAGGCGAGGGACCCGGAGAAGATGAAGACATACAGGGGCTTCCATTTGTTGGAAGGGCAGGACAGAAATTAACAGAAATCATAGAAAAAGGGATGGGATTAAAGAGGAAGGATGTTTATATATGCAATATTGTAAAATGCAGACCCCCTGAAAACCGTGAACCTGAGCCTGATGAGGTAGCTGCCTGTAAGCCGTTTCTGGAAAAGCAAATTACAGTCATAAAGCCAAAGGTAATTGTAACACTCGGCCGTCCTGCTACAGCAACCTTACTGAATAGTAAAAAGATTACCATCTCAAGAATAAGGGGGGTTTGGCATGAGTATAGTATATCTACAGGGATAATAAAGCTTATGCCAACCTATCACCCTGCATATCTCTTGCGAAATTATACACCTGAGGTTAGAAGGCAGGTTTATGAAGATGTGAAAAAGGTGATGGAAGAGTTAAAAAAACTTTAATTAAAATTAAAATTCAAAAAATATAAATTCAAGACTCTGCATTTTTTGTTGCTGCAACAATAGCCTGGCCGAGGGATATTCCGCCATCATTAGTCGGGACATCCTTATGGATGAATACCTTAAACCCGCTATCTAATCTTTCTATTGTCCTATCTAATAAAAATATATTCTGAAAACAACCTCCGCTCAAAGCCACTCTATTAATACCAGTATTGCTCTTTATTCTCCTGCATACCTCAAATATTATCTCAGCAAGTGCATTGTGAAACTTTGCCGATATTACAGAACGGTCAACACCATTTAATAAATCATTTACAATTTGACGAATTAAGCTTCGTGTATCAATTACTATTGGATATTCTGGCTTCTGGCTTCTGGCTTCTGGCTTCTGAGTCTTGTATGTATCGGTTATCGATTTATCTGCCATCATCTCCAATTTAACAGCAGCCTCACCCTCAAAAGTAACTGTATCAATTTCATTTATGATTGAAGATACAGCATCAAAGAGTCTTCCTGTGCTGGAGGTCATAACAGTATTTATACGGTTGTCTATCATTTTTAAGATAATTTTAGTCTTATCTTTAATTTGTTTTATAAAGGGAATATTTAATTTTAAAAAATCCATCCCGTAGGCATCATATAAATGGCTCAATGCAATACGATAAGGTTCTTTTATTGCCTTATCGCCTCCCGGCAGCGGAACATATCTAAAATGACAAGCCCTCTCAAATCCTTTGTAATCTGATATGAGAAATTCCCCTCCCCATATAGCACCGTCTATTCCATAACCTGTCCCATCCCATGCAATTCCAATAACCTTTTCTTTTATATGATTTTCTGCCATGCAGGATACAATGTGCGCGTGATGATGCTGGACAGGGACAGTGGTGAGTGATGAGTGATGAGTAATGAGTTCCTTTGCTAATTTTGTTGTCCAATAGTTAGGGTGCATGTCGTGGGCAATAATTGTCGGCTCAACCCTGAAACTGTTCTTGAGATTTTTAAGTGTCTCTTTAAAAAACTCTACAGCCTCATAATTTTGCAAATCTCCAATATGCTGGCTTATGATTGCATAATGCCCTTTTGCAAGTGTAAAAGTATTCTTCAATTCTCCACCGCATCCAAGAATTTCTGGCATTTTCATTCCGAGTTCAATAGGGTAGGGGACATATCCCCTTGCTCTTCTGATGACTCTTTTTGTATCTTTATAGTCTCTTACAATAGAATCATCCACCCGCATATAAATGTCCCTGTTATGAAAAAGAAAAAAGTCTGCAATATCTGACAGTTTTTCCATTGCCTCATCATTATTAATAACTATTGGCTCTTCACTCAAGTTTCCACTTGTCATAACTAATGCAATGAAAGAGCTGAGGAGTTGAGGAGTTGAAGAGTTTAAGAGTTCAGAAGTTGAGTGGTTGACTCCATTTTGAAATAGAAGATGATGCAATGGTGTATATGGAAGCATTACAGCAAAATAATTATTGTCTGGTGCAACATACTCTGAGATAGTATTGCCCTTAAGTTTTGGCAGGATGACAATAGGTTTTAACTCATTATTAAGTAAGATTTCACCTGAATTTGATAACTCACAGATTTTTTTTATGGCATTTATATCAGGACACATTATGGCAAATGGTTTATTGCTTTTCCTCTTTTTCTCCCTTAATCTCTTTACAGCTTCATTATTTGTAGCATCACAGGCAATATGAAATCCCCCCAGCCCCTTTATTGCCCCAATCGCACCTCGCCTCAGCAATTCTATAGCAGTTTTTAAAGGTTCTTTTTCATTTTTAACTTCGAACTCCGAACTCCGAACTCTCAACTCCAATTGTGGTCCACATACATGACATGCATTCGGTTGTGCGTGGAATCTCCTGTTAGATGGGTCATGGTATTCGCTTTCACACTCCGGGCACATTTTAAATTTTGACATGGTTGTTTCATGCCTGTCATAGGGAATATCCAGAATAATAGAATATCTTGGTCCACAATTTGTGCAATTTATAAATGGGTACTGATAGCGTCTATCGTCAGGATTTAATAATTCTGAAAGGCAGTTAGGACAGGTTGCTATATCAGGAGATATGAGGGCGAATTTTCCACTTTTTGAGAGGCTCTCTTTTATCTCAAAGGTTGTATAATTACGCAGGCTAAAGCCTTCGGCTACTGTGATATTCTCAATTCGGGATAAGGGAGGAGATTTGGATTTAAGGAGCAGGGTAAATTCATCTATTATTTCAGACTCACCTTCAATGTCTATTATTACACCTTCAGATGAGTTAAGGACATAACCTTTTAGCCCAAGAGATGCTGCCAGATTGTAAACAAACGGTCTGAATCCCACCCCCTGAACTATGCCGCTTATTTTTATTTCTTTTCTGGTTGTTGACAATATATAAGAACTCCCTTGAACTACTCCCCAACATATCCATAGGAATTTTTATCAACCCAAATTATGCAATTTGTCTTTCAGATGTTCAGATTTTATTATACATTCTTATTAACTTCCTTATCTCCTCCCTTGCCTCTTTTCTCAGTTCAGGAGGGGAGATGATTTCGCAATAGGGCGCCCAGTGGTATGTCCACCATTTGATTTCCTTTGTCCCCTGCAGCTTGACCTTGAATATAATAGACCCGTCTCTTCTCTCCTCAATTACCTGATTCGGATGCCATTTGCGCCGCTTAATCCATCGGGCAACATCCTTTGTAAACCTTAAAGCCACCTCAACAGGCTTGCCATACTGTATTATATGCCAGCTCGACTTGAAGTAATCATCCATATTAAAGTCCTTTGATATAACATAAAGCATATTCGTTATCTGAAATTCCTTTATGCAGTCTAAGGCAAAACTTCTTATTTCTTTCCGCAGGTTGCAGTATGCGAGGACATACCACATGCCATTACTGAAAAACAGACCATACGGTTTAATCTGCCTTCTTGTTTCTTTCTGTTCATGCATCCCCTTGTAAACCATCTCAATCTCCCGTTTTCTATCCATCGCCTCTACTATTCCATTGTATTGTTTTTCTATCTTTTCAAAATCATCCATAGGAGCAAGGTCAACCCAGAACCATTGCCTATCTTCAAGTTTTTTGATTTTACTCTTTGTCTTTTCTCCTGTATCCTTATGCGCCTTTTTCAAGAGCGAGTTAAAGGCATTCTCAATGGGTTTGCCGAGAGTATGCCCCAACTTTTTGCCTAATAATAATGCTATTAACTCATTATTATTCAAATCAAGGTCTCTCAATGTAAAATCAGGGTCTGTGAAAGAATAGGTTTTAGTTCCCTTATCATAATATATGGCAAAACCTGCCGAATAAAGGTCATTCATATCTCGGTATATGTTGCGGGGAGTAGTGCCAAAGTCTCTGGCAAGTTTTTCAGGTGTGCATTGTTTGCGATTATCAAGCATGCGAAGGATGGAGATTAGCCTGTGTAATTTCCTTAACTGGTCAGGGGCTCTTTTGGATTTTTGGTTCATGTAAATATATTCTTGATGTTAATTATGTAATTTTTTTAAGCTTATGAATTAAGCTTACCGTGTCTATTTTTTGATTCCAATGTTTTAAAAGAGAAATTTTATTTAATAAAATCCACTTCCTTACAGGATTAAGAATTGTAGAAGATAATTTTCCATTCAATACTTTTGGATTATCTTCTATTGAAACCGAAACTGATTGAGATATATTTGCCTTCCCTTTTTTAGTCATCACTTTAATCCCTGGCAGTTTATGTTTATTTTTTTCTATTTTATCCGATGATTTTTCCTGAACCCAAATAACCACAGGCAATCCTGTATTTTCAGGAAATAAATTTGCCATTTCGCATAATAAAATATCTATCCTATTTTCTATTTTCATAAATCATATCCACCGTCACCACTGAAATCTCCCCCTCATTTTTAATTGCTGTCTCTCAATGATCTCCAGTGTTCATATAGCATCAGCATAGCGAGTGTGTCTAACTCACAATACCTCAGCAAATCGCTGATTATTTCCTTTCGTTCTTCCTCTGGAATATCTGTAAATTGGAGCTTCCCAAAGGCAGTCATTGCACCGCCGCCGTCATTAATAACATCACGGTTATCATCAAAATTCTCTCTCAGCAGTTTATACGGGTCTATTGCCTTGCCCGAAACTGCATCGTTCTTCCACCACACTTTGCCCATGAGGTTTGTCCCGAAGTTTAAAGGTTTGCTGTATTTATCCTTTAAAAACCTGCTTGCAGATAATACGGCAGGCAATATATCCTTTATAGAATTAGAACCGCCCATGTCGGGATGATAATAATACTTCCGAACCATTTCATGCAAATCAACCATGTTTCTACTGCCATTTTTTGTAATTGTATCAATCCAGTCCATGAGACTTTTATAGTCAACAGCCTTCGGTTTTATTTTTTCTAATTGACTGTGAATTTCCCGCAAGACTGTATTTTCATAAATGTGGAAGCGAAAAATAGTGCCATTATCTTTATCCAATACATCCTTCAAAGCCATGATAAACTCAAAGTTTGGGAATTCACCCGACTCTCTTTTAATCCACTCAATATGCTTTATCTCACCGCTTTCATATAGTGTATGGCAGGAAAATTGAAATGCAATCTGCTCATAAGGACTGGTGCCGGCATTAAATGGGATGGCAGCCCTGCTGCCCTCAAAATCTACAAAATGCAGGGGAAATCTCCATTTGTTCATCTCATCAAAAAGCTTCGGCTTCACATCTTCCTTTCCATCCCTTTCAAAACAAGTCTTTCTTACCTGCAATAACTGCCTCTCTATCCTGTCAGAGTTATTTTTGTCTTCCAAATATTTTAATGCGTCTTTCATCTCATATATGCCAGAGTCCAACAACTTATTAGCATCTCTGAAATCCCAGATGTCCATGACAGTGGGTTTATCAGGAGCAAAGTTTGAGAAGGACTTTGCCATGCACTCTTCATAACCGCTCTTTAATCCTTTTTTGAGATTTTCGTCATCTAACTTAAACTCACACTTCTTGCATCTATTTTGTATGGTGATTGGATACTGCCTGTCATTTATATAGTAGTCTGCATATTCATTAGCCAATTCTCCTAATGGTTTAACTCCATCGGGGTTAATCGCAATTCCTTCATTAATCATTTTGTGGACATATTCTCTGACTGGAAACTCTGTCAGAATCTTATTGCCGAGCATATCAGGGGTGAGTTTGTCAAATGTCCTTTGAACTACTATTCTTCCGTTTATTTTCTTAACACGGAACATCTGGTTCAGTCCATTCACAGTTGCAACCTTTGATTTATCAGCCAGCATCAGATAAGGGATAACCTTAAACTCTGGAAATGCCTGTTCCATAACCCATGTCTGAAAGGCTGCATCGTCGATATAAGATTTCAACTTAGAATTACTATGTCCTTCCCCTTTTGCCTTATTCTCAAAACTTTTCTTTTTATCATCAGGGTCAATGGACTTGGTTTTAACCTCAATCAAATGAATTTCATTGCCTTCTTTTTTAAGAATATCAACACGGATAAAAAACCTGTCATACCTGACAGCCGCTTCATAGATAACGGCATTCTCCTGTTTCAGTAATTCATTCGTCTGCCTAACAGCCTCATTATGTTCACGGGTTTTAATTTCCCTTCCTTCGGGATAATAGCATTTAGCCAGTTCACCAACCTGAAATCCGCCTTCCTGCAATGCCTTTTCAAAATCATTTGCTTCTATTACAGCATATTCATTCTTCTTTCCGTGATAATACAACTTGGTAGGGCATTCCAAAGCCTTAACAAAAAGGGTTTTGGTGAGATAGCGGGTATTATTCATAAAATAACTATCTTAATTTGATATGTCTTTTCTCTTTGTTATAAGGAGTGACTTACCTCATACATCAAGACCTTGCCTACTTCTTTTAGTTCTGACTTTGTTTTAATTAATTTCTCTTCAACTTCTTCTAAGAGCTGGACGGTTCGCCTATCATAGTACCGCTCACCGCAAGTTTTACAGACAGGAACTTTTATAGGAACATAGATAATGTCGTTACCAATAGTGAATTCTTCTTTCACATCCGTAATCTTAATTTCATCTCCGTGGCAAATCACACATTTCATATCTTTTTCCTCCTCTTGTAGTCTATCCATAACTCACCTCTCCAGTTCCTTTTCCTCTATCAATTCTATATCACAAAAGGTTTATGCTCAAATCCTTTCAAACTGAAACCTCAACTATCCTCTGAACCATCTCTTGTATTGCCTTTTCTGTTTCTTTTTTCATGTCTATCTCTGGATTACTTCAGTATCGTGTTTCTCTAAATTTTTGCAAATTCTTCAATAGGCACTTTAACTTCTCTCTCCGGCTTTTTGCCTTCCACATATATGTCGGTAAAATCCTTCTCAATCTTTTTTAAAATATCCGCCTTGAAATATTGTTCTCCGCAATATTCGCACTCTTCACACGGCACATTGCTTACAACCAGCATCTGTTCGTTATGCCTGTAAATGTATTGCACATGCTTTTCTCTAAAGTTTTTATTCCCACAAAAGTTACAGACCTTCATCTTTACCCCCTTTCATAAGGCGTTTTAAATTTTGGCGGCTGAGGGATGTAGACAGTTACAACCACCAGCCAGTCTCCCCTTGTTCCGCAAACGATATGCACAGGCTTCCCTGCCTCTGTAAAACCCACAACCAGACAACTTTCTCCCCTTCCTGTATCTTTATACTGCTCTAATATTCTACCTGAGAGGAGGGCTTCTTCAACCTCCGCTATAGTGAGGCCGTCATTCTGCCTTTCCTGGTCGCCATGCCGGGAGAAATAATATTCAATCTGTGTAACTCGTTCATGTATCCAGTTTATATCAAACACTGCCTATTCCTTAAGTATTTCTTTTTTTATAAAATGCGCAACCCCGACACCTATTATTTCATTTGCAGACATGCCTGAATTCTTCCATCTTCAAGTCAGCAGAATTTTAATAGAGCCGTTCCAGTTATTGAAACCGCTCAACTATCCTTTGAGCTATCTCTTGTATTGCCTTTTCTGTTTCTTTTTTCATGTCTATCTCTGGATTACTTTTGTATCGTATCCATAAAATTATGCACTCTGAATTTTATCTAAACATTCCAAATCTTTTTTGTAATATTGTAAAGGAGCTTTGATCTTTGCTCCAGGGCTTCCAGAGTAAAATTAGGAACGGCGGAAAATTGCAGGCCAGAATACTTCATAAATTCAGTCATTGCCGAATTTGACTTGTAAAAATCAGCGACTAAAGTCTGTGCAAGATAGGGCGCACTGCCAGTGTATGTTCTTAGCTTTTCGGCATAGGTTTCTGCACCTGATGACTGGTTATCCTGCCCTTTAAGGAGTAGTAATCCACCAAATCGGTTGCGTTCGTTTTCAAACATCTCCTCATCGATAGCATCATCACCTTTCTTGAAAAGTGCCCGACTTTCGTTATTATGGGCGAGGATATGTTCTATGTGATAGGCGTTCCCCCTGCCCGTTCCGCGAACGTAGTTATAAAGGTTATCCATTAGACCACGCTTTAACCCTTCTGTTATAAACGCCTCAACCCGTGCAAGAAAGTATCGAAGGAAGGTCGGGTTGTAATCTCCATACCCTACTTGCTTAAACTGTCCGTAGGACAGCAAGCTCTCCATATTGGTATTGCGCCGTTCGTTAATCTCCGCAAGCACGCTGGCGTCTATTCGCTTCTCGATTTCTTCGGTAGGGCAATTATTCAACAACGGATTTAGTGTGTACAGCAATTCCTGAAACTGGTTGCTTTCATAGGCCCGATTAAGCTGAAGCATGACATAAGCTCGATCAAATGCCCGGGCTACGGCCTTAATCTTATCATCCTCGCTACCATCATTGACTCCGCATGCTGCAAGTGTCAACATGATATGACCATCCATACGGTTGAGTTGTGAGATGTAGTAGCACTCTGGAATCTTTGACGATATATCATCTCCGAGTTGGCGGAGTCTGAGGAACAACTTTGAATAGTATTGAAAAGGGTCTTTCAAAAAATTCTTGACGCCTATTTTATTAAACTTGAGAGAAAGCATCTTGTTGCAATCATCTTCGAAGATTGTGCGGTGATAAGGACCATCGAAATCTCGGCCATGCTTTCGTGCCTCTGAAAATTTGGAACGCAGATAGGTTCTAAAAAAGTTATCTACTTCGTCTTCCGATCTTGACTCAAGATCACGCAGTGACGTGTCCCATATATCTGCGTATTCTTCAACCTCCGCCTTGTCAATTTCCCCCAGAAGCTTGCCTTTCAGAATTTCATACGACTTCAACCTAATACCCCGGTCATTGATAACTTCAAAGATCATGGGGACGTCAGTCTGCTCCACCTCCAGATTGATGATAACTACCATGCACAGAAAGTAGTAAATAAACGTATCAAGTTTATGCTTTGAGGTAAGTCTGGCTGACAGCTCCTTTTGGAGTAGCCCAAAATTCTCGATCATATGCTTGGCTGTGATCCCATCGCTGATCATATCCTCAGATAAGGTTTTACTTTCTAACAACGCTAGCATCAAAGCTTCACGTTTGTCGTGAGCCATCCAGAATTGCTTCTTTCCACCTGTTCCAATACCAACAAGCTTTGCTTTTATCCAATCACGTAATAATAAGGGCTCGGCATTACACATCCGATACAAGGCAAGTAGCATCAAGGTCAGCGTAGTTAGTCGCTGCTGACCATCAACTACAAAGATTCTCCCATCCGCTTTGTTCTTGTTAGTTATATAGGTGTTCAGGTAATACCACGGATACTTTTCCAACACATTTTGTTCCGATGCGTCCAAGCCTTTGTACTTTGCATAGGACTGCTCGAAGTGGTAAAAGATATCGTCGAGCAGTCTCTTAACCTCATCGCCCGTCCACTTGTATTCCCGCTGGTAAAAATCAATATAGTAGTTTGTTGTCGAAAACAACTTGTTTATATTCTGCTTTTCAGGAATTACTTCCATATGTGATATTCCTCCATATTTGCTCAGGATAATGTAACTTAATTTCCTCTACCACCTTCCCCAACGCCCTTGAATCCGCCTTGGCGAAATAGGGGATAGCGATAATTTTTCTTACTGTCTCCTGCAGTCTCTCAATAATAAATCATTTCAATAAAAAATGGGCTCTGTTATCCTTTTACCTTATCCTTTTCTCCTCTTTCATCAGTTCAGGCAGGGAAAGGATTTATCTATAAACAATAGGGCTCCCCTTCAACTCTCATCTGCTTAAATGAATCTCTATCCCTTTCTTTTTTATCTCCGATGATATAAATTCGCTGTCCTCTTTTGTATAGTCCTCATAAGGAAATACTATCGGTTGAATATCAATTTTAAGCTTGTTTATAAGCATAATTGCCTTGCTCATTACCTCCAGCCTGTTTTTATTGTTGACATTTCGCGAGAAAATTGCAATATCAATATCGCTGTCTTTACCCGCCCTGCCGTGAGCGTAGGAACCGAAAAGAAAAGCCTTGTCCACATGACAGATATTTTCTACTTCTTTAAGGTAACTCTTTAATACCTCTATTACTTTATTTTTTGTCTTAGCCATTTGTAAAACTCCTCTGTCTGCTTCAAAATCTCAGAGCTTTTCTCCTTCTTCACAAGGGTTGATAATTTTTCCTTATATGATGGATATCTGCCTTCAATGTAATAGGTAGTCAATTCGGCAAGGAGCTTGAGCTGCTCATCCGACAAATCCATGTCTAACAAACTTTGGAGGTATATAAGGTTATGGGAAAGGGGTGCTTCTTTGGCATTTTTTTGGAGGTGCATTGCTTTTAACAATTTCTCGACTGCCTGCTGACTCATGAAAACGGTATAAAGATATCTGCCGTTTCTGTGCAATGATTTTGCTGTTTTTATATCGTAATCAGCAATATCTATCCAATACTCTATCTTTTCAGAAAGATTCATAGATTCCTTTCTTACTTAAATTCCAAACCCAGAAAAATAGGGGATAGCGATAATTTTTCTTACTGTCTCCCGCAATCTCCCTCAATTACAAATCATCAGTTCGGGCAGTGAGAGGATTTATCTATAAACTATCCCTTCCTCATTTGCCTGATTTATTATTAGGCGGAAATGCCCATAGCAAAATTTTATCTGATAGCAACATACTCTGCAAAAGAAGTTGACTGAGGGATAAACAGCCCATCCTCCTTCAGTCCTTGCAAGTGCAGTTCAATGGCTTCATGCATATTTTGCTCTGCTTCTTCACGCGTAGCTCCTGTAGCTGCACATCCGGGCAAGTCGGGTGAATATGCAGAATAGTTTCCATCTGCCTTTTCAATTACAACAAGAAAACGATACATTTTATTTTACCTTTCGTATCAACTTGATACCACCCATCGTTTTCTATCATTTTTATAATATCACGAATCTTCATTCTTGTCTTTCTATCAGCATCTTGTCAGATTCCCGCTACCACACTACCTAATCCCCTCTCTCCCCCAACCCCCCTGAATCTGCCTTGCTCCGTCCTTACTGATGCACAGCAAAATCAAAGACCGGCACTTTGATGGTCTTAACTGGTTTGAACTTATTTTTTGCGAATTTCAGCAGTTCGTCGGTAATATCCGGGGAATACATCTTTTCCCCGCACTTTGCACAGACCTCAGCAGGGACATGCTCTACAATCAGGTATTTATCATCATCTTTATATGTGAATGTTACTATCGCCTTTTCTACATGCCCCCCGCAAAATACACACTTTTTCATTTTAACTACCTCCTTATTTTACAATTAAGCCACTCTTTTTGGTCTGGTTCATACGCCGTGATAATCACAACTGATGGCGGGAATGAAACTTGAACATGCAAATCCCTACCACCTTGGGTCTTGCCATAAACAAGACAACTCGGCGAATATTTATCATCAGGATATTCTTCTATAATCTCTCCTTGAAATACGGCTTTCTCAACCTCTGGTCGCAGTATATCTCTTTTAATCATCCTCTTAACAGCATGGTCAGAGAAGCTATAGTCACCACTTTTTATCTTGCTCTGAATGTCTTTCAATGACATATGAAATTTTTAGAAAAGACAAATTTCCTCTACCACCTTCCCCAACGCCCTTGAATCTGCCTTGTCGAAACAGGGGACAGCGATAATTTTTCTTACTGTCTCCTGCAATCTCCCTCAATTACAAATCATCAATTCAGGCAGAGAGAGGATTTATCTATAAACTATCCCTTCCTCATTTACCTGATTTATTATAAGCGAGTTGATTTTTACACACCTACCCACTAAAGTCAATATTTCCAAAATATTTTAGAAAAATAGGGACAGCGACCATTTTTCTTACTGTCTCCTGAAGTCTCCCTCAATACCAAATCAATTTCAATAAATAACGGGCTCTGTTATCCTTTTACCTTATCCTTTTCTCCTCTTCCCTCAATTCAGGCAGGGAGAGGATTTATCTTAAACAATCCCTTCCTCATTTACCTGATTCTCTCCCCCCAACCCCTGAATCTGCCTTGCTCTGACCTTATCACCCATCTCAACTCCACCCACTCACTTAACTTGAAAATCCACGAAAGAGTATAACAAAACATACTTTTAATTGCAAAAAATGACTATTATCCCTCTTTGTTTTTCCTCTTTCCTCAGTTCAGGCGGGGAGAGGATTTAACAGTATGGTATCCAATTAAGCCATCTTTTATGAACCATTCTTTTCCACCATTACCTATTCAACAAAGAGGCTGTTTAAGTCACCTCATTATGCAAGGAGATAATCAAAGTCAGATTTTGATATGGATAAGCCTCTTTTCTTTCCAATAGTATCATCCATAACTGTCTTGTAAAGCTCAAGCTTCTTTTTCTTTAGCTCCATCATCTTTTCCTCAATGGTATGACGCATAAGAATTCTCATGATGGATACTTTGTTCTTCTGCCCTATCCTGTGAGCCCTGTCTGATGCCTGATTTTCAACAGCAGGATTCCACCATGGGTCAAGGTGAAAGACATAGGATGCCCTTGTGAGGTTAAGCCCCTGCCCACCTGCCTTTAAGCTGAGTAAAAATATGGATGCCTCTTTGCAATCCTGAAAACCCTCTACGAGCCCTTTTCTCTTTTTTACCGCTGTTGAGCCGTCAAGTCTGGAAAAAGGCATCTCGCTCTTTTTTAAGACATCCTCAAGGATATTGAGAAATGAGGTAAATTGTGAAAAGACGAGGGCGCTGTGTTTTTCATCAATGAGTTCTCTTAATTTGCTGATTAAAAATTCGATCTTTGGTGAAGGCTCATCCATTGTCGGGTCTAATAATTTAGGATGGACACAGAGCTGTCTTAGCTTGAGTATAGCTGTGAGGGCTATGATTTGTGCCTGTGCCGTAGTTTTAGTATGGTATGCCTCATCTATTGTTGACCTTATCATTTCAACGGTCTTCTTGTAGAGAACTTTTTGTTTATCAGTAAGCTCAAGATAGATATCGGATTCTGTCTTTGGCGGGAGTTCTTTTAATATCTTTTCCTTTGTCCGTCTTAATACAAATGGGCGGGTTCTTCTAAGGATAAGTTCAAGGGATGGTGATGTGTCCAATTTGATGTAGGATTTGAAATTATCATATTCACCAAGAAGACCCGGCAGAGAGAGGTCAAGAATGGAATAGTATTCTCCGAGATGATTTTCAAGGGGTGTTCCGGTCATTGTAAGCTTGAAATACCCATTTAATTGCCTCACAGCACCTGTAACATCAGCATAGATATTTTTGACTGCCTGTGCCTCATCAAAGATAATTACATTGAACTGAATCTTCTTTAGCCTTTCAATATCCCTCCGAATAAGTCCATAGGTGGTTATAAAAACATCGCAGTCTTTAAACTCTGTAGTCCTCTCTAATCCTGTATAAAAATGTATCTTTAAATCAGGATAGAATCTGCCTATCTCATTTTCCCAGTTGAATAAGAGGCTCGGTGGAAGCACGAGCAGGTGGGGTCCTTGCACAGGGCAGACAGGCTTGACCTTCCCCTCTTTTATGCCTGCGAGCAGGGTGATAGCCTGAATGGTTTTCCCAAGCCCCATGTCATCCGCAAGACACGCACCAAATCTATGCTCGTAGAGAAAGGATAGCCAGTAGTAGGCATCCTTCTGATAGTGTCTTAAATTCGCCTTGAGATTCTCTGGAATCGGCCTCTCCTCTATCTTTTCAAATCTGTTCAGCCTCTCTATCAAATCTTCATCCTCTTTTGAAAGCCTGACTTTAACCCCCATGTTTCGCAAATGTATCCAGTCCAATATTTGCAGCCTCGGCACACGGACAATCTCTCTTATTTTTTCCTTTGCATTATTGTTCTCTTTGGCTATACCTGCGATTGTCTTTAAAATCTGCTGTGAATTGGAGTCAAGTATCTGGATAAAATCTTTCTCTTCTACTACACCATCCTGTTTCAACGCCATCTGCCATGATTTGTTATCTACCAATTTTCCACTGCATTGTATCTCAGGCTTAATCTCAAACCAGTCTATGCCGCTCTCTCTGGTGCAATCAAACGAGAATTCCCATTTTATTACATGAACAGGTTTACCTTTAAAAAATAGGGGTATATTGTGCTTCTTTAATTTAAGATACAGAACGGACAAATGTTTATAAAGCTCATCAGCATAGATACGCATTTCATTATGTGCTTTAATACCATTAAATATATCTATGCCGAATATCTCAGATGGGATGGTATAAAGAAGCGACTCCCTTGCTCTATCGTTTCTTACTACATACCATTTGCCATTGTAAAATTGCAGCCGTGATGACTCTGCATTGAGTGAAGATAGGGCATCTGTCAGGCATTGTTTTGCCATGAATCTGATTCTGCGTTTATGAAAAACATCTGTTGAAATGAAATCCTTGATGATTTTATCTGCTTTGCCTCTTTGTTTTGTTGATAGGAGAGTGAGAAATGTTTTTATAAGTATAGCCCGCCTCTTCTTTGCCCTTAGATGACTTGATAGATAAGATTCATCTCCAAAATATTTCAGATAAATAAAAAAGGATTTTGTCGGAGAATCCTTTAATCCTTCAATATTGCACCATGCCCTTAAAATCATCTTTTCCCGCTCCGTCTTATCCTGCTCAATGGTGATGCTATAATGCGGCTCTGCTGTTAAAGGAGACACAAGCTCATCACCAACCTTCAATTGAATATTGGATTTATATTCTTCAGGGATACTGAACTGATATTTCTGAAATGCAGATACAGGGATTTGAATAGGCTCAATAAAATCATTTTCCCTCACAATTCCTGATGAGCTGTAATTAGAATCTATGTCATCTTGTTTCATACGCTGCATAAATAACTTCCACGCTCTCCAGCCCTTTCTATCCTTTATATTGCCCAATCTTTTATTTTCAAGGTCTGCCACAATATCATTACATATAAGATACGGGTTAGGGCAGACCATGTCATCTGAAATACAAAGACGGTTGAGTGTAACAATACCCTTTGCAGCATTTAGGGTCGTGACAGAGGAAAAAGAGAGAGAGGAGTTCCACTCTACAGGGATTTTCTTGTCCTTGATTTTTAAAAATAACGGATGGGTATTCTCATATTGCTGTAAATACTCAAGAAATCGCTTGTCAGAATCATAGTAGTAATTATGGCTTTCCCGAACAATCCAGCGAATCTCCATTGGAATATTGTAAGAAGAATAGGGGGTAATCAGCTTATCTCCCCTTTGAAGGGATAGGGTGAAATGACCGCTAAAATAACCCCTCTCAATGATAATAGAATAATCCCCATAGCCAGCCTCCAAAGTAAGGCTATTGGTGGAAATAGAATTTTTCCACTCCTTATCTACCCTTACAGGAATAGGATTTATGTGTGAGGGTTTTCCCTTTTTGGGAAATTCTTCGGATATTGAGAGAAGGCTTGTTTTAAGAGAATCTTTGTAATCAGACCTATGAGTTCCAATACTAAAATGGGTTGGATTTAGAATATTTTTAATAGTAATAAGAGTGCATATTACATGTTTGCAATTGCCAAAGGACGACCATGCAGGACAACTGCATCTATAATTAAGATTATTGTTTTCTATAAGAATTGATACTGAATAAAGTCTGCTTCCCTGAACCTTTGCCTCTAAAACCTGATGGTCTTCAGACCATTCAAAATAAAGAAGCTTTTCCTTTTTATAATATTCAAAACCCCTCGTTACATACTGACCTGTCGCTAAAGTATATATGGTATTCGCAGGTAATTCTTCTAAATGGGCTATAATCTCATTTTTTATTATATTTTCACTTCCCGCCATAATATCTGCAATCTTCCTAATTTCTTTATCCCCTCTGTCATCTCTCCACCTATAATTCAGGCAGGGATAGGATTTATCTATAAACTATCCTTAACATACTTCAATTAAACTTTATCCCTAAAATATCCATAATTTGCTCTATCACCCATTTCTGTCTTTTTTCAACATCATCTTTATTCCAACTTCCTTTTTCTAATTTATTTATAAGCATTCTTGAAATCTCAAATGAAGTAGTCCCGCCATGTTTTTCATTATAAATTTCTGCCTTTTCGCATGGAGGATCATTTTGCTGAGCAATGTTCTTTTTCCCAGAAAGCAGAGTTAGATTTCCAATCTTGTTTAAGTGATTGTTTGCCTGTTCTTCAGTCCACATTTTTTTCCATTCTTCTTTATTATGCCATTTTTCAGGAAGTATATGGTCAGCATGGATTTTTTTATCCATTTCAATGAAGAAAACTTTTGAATTATCAGTTTGTTTATATTCTATTAATGCTAATAAAGGTTTAAGCCATGACTTTCCATAAGCATCATTTTTTAAATTTTCTTCCACTCGTTTGATTACATTATCTTTTTTCATTTTATCCTCTACTGCTTTACTTATTTCAGCCATAGATTTCTTGCTTTTAATTAAGTCAATTATGTTAAAAGATAATTGCTTTATCTTTGAAGTAGTATAATCAGCAATCCAGTATGAATAGTAGACTTTTCTTAATTCTTTACATAACCCTTCAAAATCGTTAAATTTCTCCTTTTTTGCAGTAGTCAGTATCGCTTTCCAAAAAACTTTATTGGGCAGATACCATAGTGAAAATATTATTTTAGATTCCATTTGATAAATTTTATTAAAAGACTCAACAAATTCACCAAAGTCAAAAATAACTTTTCTTGAATCTTCGTTTTTGAATTTGTCAGTTAGTTCCTTATACAAAGACTCTCCCGGTTTTTGAGCTAATAAGTAGTATGCGTAGTAGGTAAGTAAATCCGTAATAGTTTCATCTACATCTTCAGAACGTCTTTCTACCTCACGCCAATTTGAAATAAATTGCTCCTTTTCTTGTGCGGTTCTTAATTTACTATAGAGATGGCTCTTGATTAAATCTGAAGGGCTTAAATCAAGTCCTCTTGTGTTCAACACCTGAAATAACTTGATAGCATCCGATTGTTTTGCGCATGTGATTGTTATCATCTCTGTTTTGTTCAATATATATTCTGCAAAGTTTTTGATTGCATCTATGCCGCCGTTATTCTTAAGTTCATCAAGTTTTTCCTTGAACTTTAAAGCTGCATTTATGAATTTCCCATCTTCTCTCGGCCTGTTTGTAGGTTCTTCATCTAGGAAGTTAACTCCATTTAATATTTCCTGTTCAAATTTGATTTGGTGATTTGATTGCGTTATTAATTTTAGTCGTGGCCTTTCCTCACGCATACTTTTGACAGAGTCTCGAATTATATTTATTAGTAGTTTATTACCAGACCCTTCTAAATCTTTACCATATAAATCCCTGATGACACAGAATAAAATTGTTAATGTAGTCAGCCTCTGCTGACCATCAATCACTTCTAAGTAGCCGTCTTCTGTTTTTTTTATTAATATTATGGGGCCTAAAAAATAACCCTCATCTTTAGATTCCATTGCAGAATATAAGTCATCCCACAACTCATCTATTTGTTCATCTTCCCA
>DNJG01000105.1:23078-30776 GCA_003489165.1 Nitrospinota bacterium
CGCCCCTTCCTCTGTGCCTATCTCCAGCATCTTTATCTCAGGCATGGATGCGCCGATTATTCCCTGCATATCTCCATACATGCCGGCTGTATTCATTATGACCCTCTCTATCTGCTTCTCCCTTTTAGCCCAAATGCTTGTCATCGCCCTTTTCTCTTTATCTAAATCTTCTTTCATTGTCTTAAATGCCTCAACAATTGCCTCAACCTTTTGCTTAAAGCCGGGACCAGACAGGTAATTGTAAATTGCCTCCATCTTTTCATTCTTCCCGACTGCAGATAGTTTTGTCTGGGACACTTGTATCAAACCTGTTCTTAGAATTTCTGCCAGACTACAGGCAAGGATGGGATTGGTAATCCAGACACCTTCTATATTGGTAAAAGCGCTGACCCCCTCTGGAAGAACTTTTGAAACTATTACCGATATCTCCGCCTTTATTTCTCGCTGGTCGTCTTTAAGCTTTGAAATCCAGACATCATTCCATAACTTTGTGCTCTTTGTTTCCCACACTATAGTCCCGCAATATTGTCCGCTATGGTTATACACCTTTTGCAGAATGTCAGCCCCTCTGACTCCTTTTGAGACAGGCACAATTTCATCAACAGGGAATTTTGATTTTAAAAGAGATTCAAGGTCTAACTCCAATACCTCCCCCTGTGTTTGAATTGAGCCTTGCTCACCCTTTCGTTTAAGTTCATCTATGGTTTTAAGCATATCACTCATCTTTTTATCTTTCTCAAGGTCTTTCAGCCTGTGTTCTTCGCTAAAGAGTTCAAGTGCATTTTGTTTGATTTTATTCCTCTCCTCATCAATTTTGCGGGCTACTTCCAGTTCCATGCTCTTTTTCTGCTCTTCCAGCTCTCTTGTCTTCTTTCTCAGCTCAAGTTCAGCCTTCTGGGCTTCTTCAAGTCTTTTATTCTTTTCAGTATTTTGCTCTCTCAGGTCTTTCAACTCAAGAGAGAGGGCGGTCTCAGCCTCTTTTTTGGCATCATGCTTTAACCTTTCCATTTCAATCTTAACCCTTTCTTCTACCTGTTTTTCAATTGCCTCTCCCCGAAGACTCTCTCTAATTTGATTTAGAAGGGTTTTGGTTAGTGGTATCTCACTTCCGCATTTTGGACATATTATTATCTGGTCTTCCATATCGTTTTACCTCCTTAATTGTTAGTAATGCAAGGCATTTGGTTTTAAGATTCTTTGATAATCTTTCAATAATCCTTCCATGTCTCATATCCAATTACAGGAACACCAAGCCTCTCGCATATTCTCATTGTGTGTCCAGTCCCGCCGCCGTTCTTCTTTTTTGTGTTTATATAGAGGAGGGCAAGATGTGTTTTAATTGGCTTCTCCTTCCCAAAAGGAACCCCGGTTACCTTAAAGACATCCCTTATAAGGTATGGCTGCTGCCATCTCTTGATTTTATCCCATGCAGACTTACCGAATTTTTTCCCATCTACAGAAAGGTAATTTTCGCATGAAAGTTTTTTTGCATATTTCCAAAAATCAGGGTTTATATCCGATATTGTTATAACCCTGTTTCCTGTAACGATATTTTTCTTAGGCATATTTTTCTGAGGAACAAATAGTTCAAGTCTTTCCGGGGCAACTGAATTGACACCCCTTGCCCATGCAATGTCAGACCCTTCTGCATTGCCTGAGCGGACTATCAGATTTGGCAGAGCAGTAACCAGTATTTTGGCAATCTTTTCCATCTTCTCTGCTGCCTCATGCGTTATAGTCCTTGAACCTTCCAGTGCCACATAAGGTTTCTTAAACTGACCGAGATATTTGATTACATCATCAATTGTCTTGAAATCATTCATTTCATAAGCCATTCGTTCAGTTCCTCCCANNAAAACCCCACTCGCATTTTTGCTTTTTCATCAAAATTACTTTTTACCTCTGCATTACAGGCATTAATCAGGTCTTCCAACACGATTTTATCCCCTCTCCTTGCTGCCCTTGTTGCCGCATTTTGCACGACCACAGATATCTGCCCCCCTGACAGGTCATAATACTCTGCCAAATATGATAAATCCACATCATCTGCTAACGGAACTTTATCAGGTATATGAACCTGCCAGAGCTTAAATCTTTCTTCAGCCTCAGGTCTCCTGAATTCTATCTTATGATGGAATCTTCTTGAAAAGGCGCTATCCATATTTTCCATAAGGTTTGTAGTGGCGATGAGAATACCATCAAACCTCTCCAATTGCTCAAGAAATATATTTTGCATCTGATTATACATATTGTCTGTTGCCCTTTCAGCATTTATCCTTCTATGTAAAAACTGGTCAGCCTCATTAAATAGAAGCACAGGAGGGTTTTTCATGCCCTTTGATATTTCTCTAAATTCATCAAATATTTTTTTCACATTCTTTTCACTGTCACCCACAAATGAATCCAAAATTTTAGAACAATCAAAGGTAATGATATTTCTCTTGAGCTTATATGCAATTGCATTTGCAGCAAGGGTCTTTCCTGTTCCCGGAGGACCGTAGAACAGCATAATTGACGATTGCTTTGCCTTTCTGCTTTTCCCTGTTTTTACATGGAGCTGATGATTTTTAATCCCCCACTCTTGCAGGAGGTTTGATGTATTGCCCTTTACCTTTTCAATTGCAATGTATAATTCTTCCATAGTTTTGGGATGAAGGATAACATTATCAAGGGATACGCATGGTTTTACAAGCTCATAAAGGCTGTCATTTTTGAGTTTTCCTCTTTTCTGCTTCCGCTCTTTTTTATCGCCGAGGAGTTTTGTTTTTAACTTCTCATTCAGCTTTATAGTAACTGCCCTTCTGCTTCTGAATATATGCCTCTCTGATTCTGTTTCTATAATTTTTTTCTTAAATAACTTCGTATCTTCTTTTAAAAGTATCCTGTCAGTTAATTTTTCATAAGGGGTCTGGCTTATGACACTAAGTATATCTTCAATGTCATAAGAATTTTCCCAAACTATATTTTCACCCAGCAGGGCGATTATAATTAACTCCTCTTTCCTTGTTAGATTTTCCTTCTTTTTTAATTTTACGAGAGGGAATGTTTCATCAGTTTTGCTGAGTTTGTCTTCAATTCTTATTTCCAATTCATTCAGTTTTTCAGCTAAATTATTATAGGCAGGCATATCCTTCTTTTTCCTTGAACCTTTTGAATCATTTAATTCTTTCACCTCTTTTAAAATTGTTATCCTTTCAAAGTGGTCGCATAGATATTCAAAGTTATCCCTATATGGTTCTACTGTGTTATGGCTTGTCTCTTTTTTATCATCAAACTTATACAGCCTGTCCAGAAATTTGTCGGAAAGACGAAGATTTGAGTGGATTAATCCTATGCCATCTGTATTCTCAGAACGATTGCCTCCAACTTCCAATATCCCGGATTTAGTTAATCTTGAAAGCCGCTTAATTTCCATTAAGGCAATCTTCTTGTCCTTTTCTACTGACTTTATAATATCAAAGGCTTTCATATCCTCCTTACCATCTAAAAATTTTTTAAACAGAACTGCAATAATTTTGATGTCCTTATCTTCAAGGGTATAATCTTTAAGAAGGGGGCTTGCTGAAAGCTCTGATAGATTTACCTGCAATCTGTTTTGCATAGAAGACCCGTCAGAACGGCTGTTTTTTAAACCCTTATTTGCAATCTCCAGCAAAAGCTCTATCTCATTTTCTTTTGTAATCGTCTGCTCTGGCATAATAATCACCTCCATTATTATTTGGTTTTTCAAAAAGGAAGATAGATTCTAAAATATCCCCTTCAAGTCTTGCGAATATATTATTAAATTATTTATGATTATTTTAGCAAGGGTAGATGACAAAGGTTAGTCAGTTTACTTCTTTTGGGTATAACAGAGGAGTTGATTTTCAGGGGATATCTTTAAAAAGAGATTATTGCATTATATTTCCTTTCACCCGTCAATTAGACAAGCTCACGATGTAATTGCACCATTCGTCAAACCCTTCTCCACTCCTGCATGAGACCTCAAATATATTCAAATCGGGGTTTATCTCAAGAGATTCTTTTTTAATTTTGTCTATACTGCAGTCTGTGTACGGGAGGAGGTCAGTCTTATTTATAATTAAAATCTTTGCTTCTCTGAATATGCCGGGATATTTTTTAGGCTTATCATCACCCTCTGTTACACTTAACACAACAGCCTTTATATCTTCTCCGAGATTGAAGTTTGCAGGGCATACGAGGTTCCCAACATTTTCTATAAAGAGAATATCAAGACCATTCAGAGGAAAATTCTGCAGGGCTGTCCTTACCATATTACTGTCAAGATGGCAGGCGCCATTTGTATTTATCTGGATGACCCTTGCACCTGTCTTCTCAATCCTTTCAGCATCCCTTGTTGTTGCAATATCTCCCTCTATTACTCCTATGGAAATTTTGCTGTTAAGTGTTTTTATTGTTCTTTCCAGTAAGGATGTCTTTCCCGCACCCGGTGAACTAATTAAATTTATGACGAATAACTTATTTTCTTTGAAGAGTTGACGGTTCTTCTCTGCTATGCTGTCATTAGCCTTCAAAATATTTGATACTACCTTGATTTTCATAGTGAGCCTGCCGAACTACTCCACCTCAAGTTCATCTACAAACAGTTCCCTGCCGCTAATTATCTCAATATCAGTATTATTGCAGGTATTGCATTTGAAAATATAATTACTAATCTGGAAATTATTACCGCAGTTTTTACACCTTCCTGTCAGAGGGACATGGTCTATTAATAGTTCTGCGTCTCTGGCAATGGTGTTACTTTTCAATGCCTCAAAACAAAAAGTTATAGAGTCTGCCACCACACCTGACATCTCTCCGATCTTTAGCCATACTTTTATAATCTTGGCGGCATTATTTTTTCTTGCCTCCGACTCTGCTATTTCAAGTATATTCTGAACTATTGATAGTTCGTGCATACTCCCAATCCCGCTTTAGCTGGATTTTACTATTAGCACAGGTTATCAGTTTTATCTACCATTTCTCTCAAGAGTGACAGTGTCTTTTCTGCCTCAGCCTCATCAAGTTTCTGAATGGCTGAACCTGCATGAACAATTACATAATCCCCTAACTTTATATCATCAAGCAGCATGAGGTTTATCTTCCTTTTTACTCCGCCAACCTCTGCTGTTCCAAGATATCCATTTATTTCAATAACCTTCATCGGGACTGCTAAGCACATAAATAAGTTTAGGAGTTATAGAGTTAAGGGGTTGTGGAGTTTTTAACGCTTTGACTCCCTAACTCCTTAACTTCTAAACTCTTTACCTCTTCTATTACCAGATTAATCATATCTGGAATTTTATTCTCAATTTCAGGTGTAAGTTCAGTTCCCCAATTACTGCAATCTTTTGGCTGAATGGCTATTATTGTTGTATCAGGAATTTTGCCAAGCATTTTTTTTAAGGTAAGTGTTTCTAAAATACCTATCTGGTGAGGAGAGAATTTCTTTGAGATGCTTGATGGCATATCTTCAAATTTAAAGCGATATATAGAGCCCGGCTCATCATTCCCTTGAACTGCATCCACTATAATAAGATGTTCTGCGCCTTCTAATAAATCAATCAGTCCAAAGCCTGCGGTTCCGCCATCTATAAGTTCAATATTAGAAGGGAATTTGTAATCCCTCTTTAACCTCTCAATAACCTTAACTCCTACCCCTTCATCTTTTAGGAGAATATTGCCTATACCGAGTATAAGTATCTTTGGAACAGAATTTGTCATTTTGCTTCTTTGTTTTTTGCCACTTCTTTCATTGAGGTCTTGAAAATATCTTCGGCGAGTTTTC
This sequence comes from Nitrospinota bacterium, assembly GCA_003489165.1. GTDB lineage: Bacteria > Nitrospinota > Nitrospinia > UBA9942 > UBA9942 > UBA9942. The sequence continues at coordinate 28,867 of DNJG01000105.1, forward strand.
TTTTTCTCTCATCCTCTCTCTTTAAATCGTCAAAGTTGGTTGAGAGGATTCTCTCCTTGTCTTTTTTAACCTTTATAAAGGCATCTGTGAACCTATCTCCTGTTGATTGCTCTCCTATCGGTTTGCGTGCCTCAATGACTTTGCCGCTTATCCTGTCAACGACAAGGATTACTCCACAGTCGGGGCATGTAATTTTTAGCTCTTTATCCATGTATAGAAATTATAAATTGTTTCATGGTTTCATTGCTTCATTGTTAGAATCTTTCAGTGAAACAATGGAACAATAAAACAATAGAGCAATTATGATTTTTATTCTGATTGGAGTATAGACTTTGCAGGGAAGGTTGTCAAGTTAGATAGCAGCTCCCTGTCATTAGATATACAAGGGGTATAAACTATTTTACCTGTTTCAACTTATACCCTGTGAAGATAGACAGGAGGGTATTATCTTTGTCTGTCAGTCCCTTTAAAAAGACCATATAAATATGGACCGGCACTGTAATTATAAATATCCACATTATTGCAAAATGAACAAGGCGGGTTATCGGCATACCTCCGAGGAGATTATTGACCCAGCCAAAGGTTTCCTTTGAATCCCAGATGCCGAAGATATTTCCACTATAAATAGCAAAGCCTGTCAGTGTTTCAGTTATCAATAGCAGACCCCAGAAAAAATATGTAAGAGCCTGCAATGGATTGAACTTGCCGTATTCCTCATGTGTATCTTTTAAAAATAGATAATAGGCAAATATATCAGGGATGGATTTAATTTTATTCCAAGTTGGCAGGTATTCCCATATATCTCTGTCAAAATAGAGCTGGGCGATGAAGCTGAGAATAATTATATACATTGAGATAAAGTGAAAGAATCTCATCAGGTTCATCAACTGACTATCTTCTCCACCGCTTATAAATGGCCAGTAGATATAATAGCCTGTGAAAATAAGAGTAAATATGGAAATGGCTCTTACCAAGTGGTTTATTCTGTAAACGAGATTCCACTCGTAAATTTTTTCATAATGTAAATCAGCCATTATCCCACCTCCTTATGAAACCCTGAACTTCCTGATTTCATTCGTTTCAGGGTCAATGATATGGACAGTGCAGGCAATGCACGGGTCAAAGGAATGGACAACTCTCAATACCTCCACAGGACGCTTTGCATCTACAACAGGAGTTCCTACAAGCGCCTCTTCAATTGGTCCTCGGACACCCTTTTCATCCCTTGGTGAGACATTCCATGCAGTTGGTGTGATAATCTGATATCTGTCAACCTTTCCTTCTTTTAATGAATACCAGTGTCCGAGGGCACCACGCGGTGCCTCCCAGAGACCCGTACCTATTCCTGAGTCAGGCGTCTCATGCGGTGTGTATAACTCATTTTTACCTGTCTTTAAGTTCTCTATCAGCTCCATAGTCCATGTGACCATTGCATCGGCTATAAGTTTTGACTCAAGTGCCCTTGCAGCAGCCCTTCCAAGGGGGGACATGAGGAGTTCATGCTTTCCGGCAACTCCCAGTTTATTTAATGTATCATCAATAAGTTTTTTTGCTGTCTCATTCCCTGATACATAGGCTATTAGCATCCTTGATAATGCACCAACCTCCATAGGTTTCTCACTCATTCTTGGCGCCTTTGCCCATGTGTATTTTTTTTCAGTATCGTAATCAGTGAAATCCGGCTCGGTTATTCCATCTGCAGGATTTAGGGCAGGTCCATCCTTATACCAGCTATGTTTTACATGTTCTGCGACATCCTTATGGTTTACCTCGTTACGCTTCAACTGCCAATCGTAAATTGCACCCATCGGGAGTGTTCTTTTATTCGGGTCAAAGCTCTTATCTTCAAATACACCCCATGCGAGGTAATTCCCAACTCCTCTGCCTATTGCTGTGTAGTCTAAATAATA
>DNJG01000090.1 GCA_003489165.1 Nitrospinota bacterium
TGCTAATAAAATAAAACTAAAAATGAACCCTTTTAATATGAAACTAATCTTTTTCATTAATTACCTCCTTTAGGGTATGGTTTAAATACTCTATTCCCTCACAACAAAATATTTGTCTCACCCCCTTTACCATATAATTTTTATATGTAACATTATTTTAAATACAATCTTTATGCCAAGTTTTATTGAGAGGGTTTAATAGCAGGAAAAACACTATCCCTTTGATATTTCGGAGTTATGAAAGATTTTAGATAAAAAGCAGATTTATAAGATTAAAAAAATTAAGAAAAGGAGGGGGGATTCTTTATTATTTTTGATAAGTATTTTAGCGGAGATGGAATATTATGGATTAGATACCTAATTCTTCAATCTTTCTATAGAGAGATGGAATGCTCAAATCAAGAAGTTCTGCCGCTTTTTTCTTATCATTGTTTGCCATTATAAGCACCTTCTTTATATGTCCTTTCTCGTGTATCTTCACATAGTCTTTCAAATTGGTAATAGACTCTTCACCATCAGATATAAAATCAGATGGTAAGTCAGAGAGGGTTATTATGTTTCCTTCGCACATTATTGCTGCCCTCTCAATAACATTCTCAAGCTCCCTTATATTCCCCTTCCATGGATATGAAAGGAAAATACCCATGACCTTTTCATCAACCGAATCAACCTTTTTGTGAAGTTCTGTATTAAACTTGCTTATAAAATGACTTACAAGCTCTGGTATATCTTCCTTTCTATCCCTGAGCGATGGCAGATTTATCTCAACCACTTTTAAGCGATAATATAAATCCAATCTGAAGCTGCCTTTTTCAACCTCCTTATCAAGTGACTGATTAGTAGCTGCTACTATCCTCACATCTACCTTAACCCACTCCCTCCCTCCCATGGGAAGAACTTCCTTTGTCTCTATAAACCTTAACAGTTTTGGCTGGAGTGTAATTGGCAGTGTGCTTATCTCATCTAAAAACACAGTAGACCTGTCAGCAGATTCAAATAGCCCCTTTCTATCGTGTGCAGCCCCTGTAAATGTCCCCTTTTTAAATCCAAAGAGCTCTCCCTCAATCAGTTCTGAAGGGATGGCACCGCAGTTTATCGGCAGAAATCTCATTTCTTTGCGGAGGCTCTTATCGTGTATTGCCCTTGCAATTATTTCCTTCCCTGTCCCGCTTTCTCCTGTTATAAGAACATTTGCATCTGTGTTTGCAACCTTATCAATCATCTGATAAACCTTCTGCATAATCGGGCTCTTACCTATAATATTGCCGCCGTCATATTTACTCCTTATCTCTTCCTTCAACTGGATGTTCTCCCTGACTACATCCTGATGGTAAAGAAGATTTCTGACCCTCAAGATAATCTCATCAAAACGAAACGGCTTGACTACATAATCCTTTGCACCGATTTTCATAGCCTCAACTGCGTTCTCAACAGTGGGATATGCTGTTATCATTATAAAGAGTGTATTCGGATTTATTTCCTTCACCTTCTTTAAAATCTCTATCCCATTTGAGTCGGGAAGCATTAAATCGCAGATTATAAGGTCAAAATCCCTCTCTGATACCTCCTTCAGTGCAGAAGCCCCATCCCCTGCAGTTTGCACATGCCATTTATCTTCTTTTAAGACACCTGCCAGCCTATCCCTCAAGGTTGCTTCATCATCAATAATAAGTATATTTTTAGGCATGTATTCTATCCTCCGCAGGAAGTGTAACTGTAAACTTACTCCCTTCCCCTTTCTGACTCTCCACTTCAATGCTGCCGCCGAGATTTTTTATTATACCGTAGCTTACAAATAGACCCAGACCTGTGCCTTTGCCTGAGCTTTTTGTAGAATAAAACGGCTCAAATATTTTACTCATCTCCTCATTTGATATCCCCATCCCATTATCACTAAATGTAATCTTAAATCCTTTGCTGTTGTCCATAGCTGTCGTAATTAATATGTTCCCCTTTCCATTTTTACCATTCACTGCATCAGCGGCATTCCAGATTATATTCATAAAGACCTGAATTAGTTTTTCCTTGACAGTTCTTGCCTCAGAAAGCCCTTCGGCAAGCTCTGTAACAACATTTATCCCTTCAAGTTTTTTATCATATTTGCAGAGCCTCACAGTATCCCTGACCACATCATTTATCTGCACCTTATTAAATTCATAGTTAGTATGCCGTGAGAAATCAACCAGGTCCCTTACAATCTTTGATATCCTTTCAATGTGAGAAGCCATTACATTTATCTCTTCTTTTATATATTGCTCACTGCTCTTTCTTCCTATGGTTTCTGCAAGAGATGATATAGATGCGAGGGGATTGCCTATTTCATGTGCCACACCTGCCGCTAAAGTTCCCACTGCTGCAAGTTTTTTAGACCTTGATAACTCCTCCTCATATTTCAATCTCTCACTTATATCCTTTACACTCTCTATAACATAAATTACATTACCTTCTTTATCAAAGACAGGGTGATAATAGACCTCTACATCAAAAAAATCACCACCCTTTTTCTTATTTCTGCACCTTCGGACAACAGTTGAAGATAGCCCTGTTTTAAATGTCTCCTCCAGATTGCACTCAGCACACTCTTTCTCCAACCCATGAAATGCGGTATAACAGAGCATCCCCTTCATCTCCTCCCTGCTTAAGCCTGTCAGTTTCAGGAGGTAGTCATTAACCATCACAACCCTGTAATCCTTGTCAAGAACAAGTATCCCCTCCTGCATGCTCATCATAATCCTGTTTAAAAAATCCCTCGTCTCCCTTATCTCATCTATCTTTTTTAGATGCTCCCTCTTTACCTTTCTTATCATAAAGAAGGCAATTGCAGTAAGGAATACGAACAGGGTAAGAAGCAGCAAGAGAAAAGACTCATACTGGAGGAATGTAATATGTTTTAGCATATTAAATAACATTTTAGGTTATAGGCAGTAAAAACTCAAGAGGTATTGTTGTTATTAAAAATAATAAAGAATCATCCCGCTTTTCTTAATTTTTTAATACACTATTAAAATAGCAGTTAATCATAACTTTATACACCTTCAATCCATCCCAAATTTCAAATAGATAGAGTTTTGTTAATTTTAGTCCTCTCAGTATAAAACTGGCACATGGCTTGCTTTTAATCCATTAGATAATCTTTTATAAAATTCTTATGAACTTTGGTTTTGTAATTGACAATCGCAAGTGTATCGGGTGCCATGCATGCACTGTTGCCTGCAAATCAGAGCATGATGTTCCAGTCGGCGTAAACAGGACATGGGTAAAATATATAGAAAAGGGATTCTATCCAAATACGAGGCGGACTTTTTCTGTTAATCGCTGTAATCATTGTGCAGATGCACCTTGTGTCAAGATTTGCCCTGTTGGTGCACTCTACATGAGGGATGACGGCATTATTGACTTTGACAACAGGAGGTGTGTCGGGTGTAAGGCATGCACTCAGGCATGTCCATATAATGCCATCTATATTGACCCTGAAACGAGAACGACTGCAAAATGCAACTATTGTGCACACCGTATTGATATAGGACTTAATCCTGCCTGTGTTAATGTCTGCCCTGAACAGGCAATTATAGGAGGAGATATTAATGACCCTGCCACTGAAATATCCATGCTTATTGCCCGCAAACTGGTTCAGGTGAGAAAGCCGGAAAAAGGGACTCTCCCAAAACTTTTTTACATAGATGCAGATGAAGCCTCAACAGTGCCAACAGCAGCCCTGCCGGCAGACGGCTATATGTGGAGTGAACAGGCAATGGGGGTTGGACATCATGCAGGGAAACAAAATGCGTTTAATATTTTGAATAATGAGTTGGGGGCATTATCCCTAAACGCAGAACTCAAAACTAATAACTCTAAACTAAATAGTAATGATACCCTTTCAATTGATGCCCGCCGTACCTATGATGCCCCACAAAAAGGTGTGATGTGGGGATGGGAGGTGTCCGGCTATATATGGACAAAGGCGATTGCCACTGGAATAGTTCTTATTACATTCCTTGCGTCACTGCTTGGAATTGAAGGTGTTACTCCAAATCTGCAGGTAGCAAGTGTAATAATATCTATGCTCTTTTTAATCTTTACAGGCGGACTACTTATTTCTGATTTGGACAGGCCTGATAGATTCCTGTATGTCATCTTGAGGCCAAACTGGAAGTCATGGTTAGTCAGAGGCGCTTATATTATTACAATCTATGGCGGACTACTGACACTTTATCTACTTATGGCATTTTTAAAATACGATAGACTTGAAAACCTCATTTCATTCTTACTCATTATATTTTCAACACTCTCTGCCGTTTATACGGCATTTCTCTTTGCTCAGGCAAAAGGGAGGGATTTCTGGCAGAACCCAATCTTACTTTTATATATGTTTATCCATTCTTTAATTGGGGGGGCGGTAGTGTGGCTGATTGCCTCTGTACTCGTCTTTCTTCCAGAATCATTTATTAGTTTTATGAAATCTGTACTCATAGGCTCGATTGCTATCCACCTCTTATTAGAGTTTGCAGAATTTGTAATCCCCCATTCAACAAAGGATTCTCACTTGGTTAGTGAGATAATTTCAAGAGGCTCTTTAAAATATCTTTTCTGGTGCGGGGCGATTCTTTTTGGCAATATTATACCCATAATACTTTTGACCGTTTCTGTATTGGCGATTCAACCATTGTTTTTATTGTTAGCCGGCATTTTAATACTTGCCGGTATTTATATTTCAAACCATATTATTGTCCGTGCACCACAGTTGATACCATTGAGTTGAAAGGAGAGTAAATGGAACACGAATTACACGAATATACGAATGGCACAAATAAAAACTAAAATTATTTTATTGTTTTATTAAATTCGTGTAATTAGTCAATTCGTGCCATTCGTGTTCAAGCCTTTTCTGATTTATTCGGGTTAGGATATTAAAATATGAAACCAAATAATAAAAGAAAGTTTAGCTTTATAGAAACAACTGCCGAAAAACTCGGCTTGATAAAAAAGCTTCGTAATAATGGAAATTTTGCAGAAATTCCCCGTCTTACAGAGCCTGACAAACTAACAAACTATCCTCCGCCTGAAAAGTGGAATGACTGGGAAGAATATGAGTCTAAAAAATGGCCTAATAAGGTAAAGAAAAAGTATTTTATAGTCCCCACCACCTGTTTTAACTGTGAGGCTGCATGTGGATTATTAACCTATGTTGACAAGGAGACACTTGAGGTAAGGAAGTTTGAAGGAAACCCTTATCACCCTGCAAGCCGTGGAAGAAACTGTGCAAAGGGACCTGCAACAATTAACCAGCTAAAAGATGTTGACCGTATCCTCTATCCATTAAAGAGGGTAGGTAAAAGGGGTGAAGGGAGGTGGGAAAGGGTCTCTTGGGATTCTGTCCTTGATGACATTGCAGGCCGTATCAGAAAGGCAATGAATGAAAATCGGCACAATGAGATTGTCTATCATGTCGGCAGACCGGGGCATGAGGGATATATGGAGAGGGTATTGCAGTCATGGGGGATAGACGGACACAATAGTCATACCAATATATGCTCAGCAGGTGCAAGATTCGGATATGCCATCTGGCAGGGTTATGACCGCCCATCCCCTGACTATGCAAATGCAGACTTCATCCTCCTCATAAGCTCACATCTTGAGACAGGACACTATTTCAATCCCCATGCACAGCGTATTATTGAAGCAAAGATGAGGGGTGCAAAGATTGCCGTAATGGACCCGAGGCTTTCAAATACTGCAAGCATGGCAGATTATTGGATGCCTACATATCCGGGGACCGAGTCTGCAGTCCTTCTCTCAATGGCGAAGGTCATGCTTGATGAAGGGCTTTACAACCGCGAGTTTATCCATGACTGGGTAAACTGGCAGGATTACAAGCCGACCTTTGAAGATTTTATAAATGAACTTAAATCAGAGTATTCAAAATTCACACCTGAGTTCGCTGAAAAGGAGAGTGGTGTCCCTGCCGAGACAATAGTTAATACTGCCCGTCTCATTGGAAGGGCTGGGAGCAGGTTCTCATGCCATACATGGAGGAGTGCAGCAAGCGGCAACCTCGGAGGGTGGCAGGTTTCAAGATGCATCCATTTCCTGAGTGTCCTCACAGGAAGTGTCGGCACTTATGGCGGGACACTGCCGAGCAGCTGGAACAAGTTTAAACCAAAGTTCTTTGACATCCCTCCTGCACAAAAATTCTGGAATGAATTAAGCTGGCC
>DNJG01000069.1 GCA_003489165.1 Nitrospinota bacterium
TAATGCGGAGTTCAAGACCGATACACCCCTACGGGTCATGGCTCAGCCCCGCATTCTCCCTGAGCGAAGCGAAGGGAGAATGTTCCTTTTTATGTTTATTCAATATTATGATGGATTATAGAAATTAGGGGGGAGATAGTCAAGAAGAAAGAATCGCAAACTCCGAAGACATTTACTTTGTTTTTTAAATTTTGATATGTTATATTCAAACTAAATTATTTATCTTTATGGGCAAGGTTATTTGTATAGCTAATCAAAAAGGGGGGGTAGGAAAAACCACTACTGCAATAAACCTATCTGTCTGTCTCGCTGTTGCTGAAAAAAAGGTTCTTCTTATAGATATAGACCCGCAGGGAAATGCTACAACAGGGTTAGGCATTAAGAATGATAATAGCTCAAACATATACAATGCATTAATCGGGGATAAACATATTGCAGAGGTAATAACAGCCAGCGGCATTGATAAACTGGATATACTTCCATCAAATATTGACCTCATAGGCGCAGAGATAGAATTGGTAAGTTTTGACCACAGGGAATCAAGGCTGAAAGAAGTCATAAAGGAGATAAAGGAAAATTATGAATTTATAATAATTGACTGTCCCCCCTCTCTCGGATTACTTACATTAAATTCATTAACTGCGGCAGGCTCGGTTCTGATACCACTTCAGTGCGAGTATTATGCACTTGAGGGCTTAAGTCATCTTTTAAATACAATAAAGCTTGTTAAAAGTTCATTGAATCCTGAATTATCTATAGAGGGAATCCTCTTTACCATGTTTGACGGCAGGACAGCAATTTCTTATCAGGTAATGAATGAGGTAAAAGGGCATTTTAATGGAAATGTTTTAAATACTGTAATTCCAAGGAATGTCAGATTAAGCGAGGCGCCAAGCCATGGCAAGCCTATTATCTTTTACGATTGCAAGTCAAAAGGGTCAGATGCCTATATTGATCTGGCAAAGGAGATAATTTTAAATGCAAAGAAGGGCATTGGGTAAGGGGCTAAAGGCACTTATTCCGGTTACAGATGAAAAGGTCGGCAGTGCTTTTGAAATAGCGGTTGAAGATGTTCGTCCCAACAGGTATCAGCCAAGAAAGATTTTTGATGATGTAAAACTCACCGAATTAGTTAATTCCATTAGAGAAAAAGGTGTTGTCCAACCCATAATTGTCCACAAATCAGACAGCGGTTATGAATTGATTGCCGGGGAGAGACGATGGAGGGCGGCACAAAAGGCAGGACTAAACAAAATCCCTGCAATTATAAAAGAGGTCAGCAGTGAAGAATCACTGGAACTTGCCCTTATTGAAAATATACAGAGGGAAAATTTAAATCCGATTGAAGAGGCGAGGGCATATCACAGACTATCGGATGAATTCTACCAAACTCAGGATGATATAGCAAAAAAGGTAGGAAAGGACAGGTCATCTGTTGCAAATTTTCTTAGACTCTTAAAGCTCCCGAAGGAGATTCAGGATAGCATTTCAAATGAAGAACTGACAATGGGTCATGCAAGGGCTCTCCTCTCTTTAGATTCTGCCAAGGAACAAATCTCCCTTAAAGACAGGATTGTAAAGAGAAAGATGTCTGTCAGGGATGTGGAATCTTATGTAAATAAAAGCAGGGAAACAAAAAAAGAGAGCAGTAAAAAAAGGGTAGATATATTTAAAGACAGGCTTGAGGGGGAATTGCAAAGGTTCTTTGGGACCGAGGTCAGAATTCTTAAGGGGAGAAATAAAGGAAAGGTTGAAATTACTTTTTATACTGATGAAGATTTGGAAAGGATAATAGATTTGATAAAGGGAGAGTGATTTTTATGAACAAGCCACAATTAAAGGAAGAGGTAAAGGCGTTTTTAGGAGAGGGGACGGAATTTAACGGGTTGCTCAGTTTTGAAGGGACTGTGAGGATTGATGGGAAATTTGAAGGAGAGGTTGTAAGTAAAGATACCCTGATATTGGGTGAGAGTGCGGTAATGAATGCTGAGGTATCAGTCGGCATAATTATCGTGAGAGGGAAGATTGCAGGAAATATAGTGGCAAGTAAAAAGATAGAAATCCGTTCAGAGGGGGAGGTTATAGGGAATATTAAAACACCCCTCCTCTTTATTGAAGAAGGGGCGATATTAGACGGCAAGTGTGAGATGATTAAAAAGGATAAGAAGGTAACCGTCCTTCCAACAAAGGATAACAGCGGTTCTGAGCCGAAAATGACATCTGCCGTAGCATCTTAAACTATTCAAACTGTTTAGTCAGTTTAACCGGCTTGAATGGTTATTACTTATGACAAAGGTTTTAATTCCCTTGCCCTTTCAAAACCGAGCTGGAGTGCCTTCTTGTTTAAATCCAGAAATGCAGGCGGCACCCTCGCCAGAACAGCCTTTTCAATTGCCTCATGGGACACAATCTTTGTCAATTCCACAATCATGCCGAGTGAGATGATGTTTGCAACTATTATCTTTCCAAGCTCATCTCTTGCAACTGTTGATATCGGATAGCTATAAACCTTATAATTCCCTTTCGGGGCATTTTTTACCTCTGTTGAATCAATGAGAAGGACACCATCTTTCTTGATATCCTTATTATATTTATTGCATGCCTCCTGTGTCATGGCAAGCATGGCATCAATACTCGTTGCCTTTGGATAATCTATCTCCTCATCACTTATTATAACCTCACTCCTTGATGCACCTCCTCTTGATTCAGGACCATAGGACTGGCTCTGGGATGCATTCTTACCATCATAGATAGAGGCTGCCTCTGCTATAATAATACCTGCCAAAATCATCCCCTGGCCGCCTGAGCCGCTAAATCTCATCTCATATCTGTAACCCATACATCCTCCATTAAATAAGATAATAGTAATAAGCAGCATGTGGTAAAAAATCCTGCCTACTGTCTACTGCCTACTGCTTACTATTTTTCCCCCTGCCTTCTCTATAAGTTTTGCATACCCTTCTGTATATTCGGGTCTCTCCTTCTTGTGCAACACACCCCTTAATAGTTTCCCCTCAAGTTTTTCAGGGGGGAGGCTGTCCGCCTGTTTAACAGATACAGTCCCCTCTTTTTCTATCTTTTCCATCATATCTGCCGGAGACTTGAATTTATTAAACCTTCCGTAGTATGTCGGGCATGAGTCAATTATGTCTATAACGGCAGTCCCCTTATGCATAATTGCCTCGTGAAGAATCTTCTCAAGCTCGCCGTAATGGTATGCAGTCCCCCTTGCAACAAATGTAGCACCTGCAGCCTCAGCCATCTTGCACACATCAAAAGGAGGGTCAATATTCCCATAACGGCTCGTTGTTGCTATCATCCCCGGTAAAGTGGTCGGCGAGAACTGTCCGCTTGTCATACCGTATATAAAGTTATTATAAACCATGATGACTATGTCAAGATTTCGCCTGCAGGTATGAATGAAGTGGTTCCCCCCGATTGCAAGTGCATCTCCGTCCCCTGTTGTAACAATAACTTTTAGGTTAGGCTTTGCCATCTTAAGCCCTGTTGCAAAGGCAAGCGCCCTTCCATGCAATGTGTGGAGTGTATTGAAATTTACATAGCCGGGAGTCCTGCTTGAACAGCCTATGCCTGACACAAGGGCAAAGTCGTCATTTGGACGACCTGTTTCAGCAATCGCCCTTAACATGCATTTTAAGACTATGCCGTGTCCGCATCCGGGGCACCAGATATGGGGGAGTTTCCCTTTTCTTATATAATTTGAATAATCAAAAGGCACCGGTTTTTCTTTCTTTTTCTTTTTAGTTGCTGTTACTGTTTCCATTTTATTACCTCCAGTTATGCAAACTTTTCAATCTCTTCTATAATCTGATTGGGATGTATTGCCTCTGTATCCACCTTGAAGATTCCCTTTACTTCACACTGCCCCCGTGATGCCCTCTCAACCTCATAATAGACCTGCCCCAGATTCATCTCAGGGACAAGGATTGCCTTAACCTGTTTTGCTAACTTATTGACTGCCTTATCAGGGAATGGCCATATAGTCTTTGGTCTCAGAAGCCCTGCCTTTACCCCTTTTTTCCTCATCTCTTTTACTGCAAATTTAGCAGACTTTGAGGATACACCATAGGCAACCACACCTATCTCTGCATCATCAAGATAATACTCTTCGTTTATGCAGATTTTATCTACATTTTTATTTATCTTATTTACAATCCTCTCGTTAGCCTCTCCTATTAACTTCGTGTTATTTGTAGGGAAGCCGTCCTCCGCATGGTATAAGCCTGTTACATGAAATTTATAACCCTCTCCGTATGCGGCAAGCGGCGCAATAGTGCCATTACTCTGTGCATAGGGTTTATACTCCTCAGGCTTGCATGTCGGCTTCTTCCTCTCTATAACCTCTACCTCGCCCGGCTCAGGGAGTGTAATTGCCTCTCTCATGTGTCCTATGATTTCATCATATAGGACAATAACCGGCGTCCTGTATATTTCAGCGAGATTAAATGCCCTTACTGTCTCGTAGAAAATTTCCTGAACTGTTGCAGGTGTTAAGACCACCGACGGATGGTCGCCATGTGTCCCCCACTTTGCCTGCATAACATCAGACTGGCTCGGTCCTGTCGGAAAACCGGTAGAGGGACCGCTCCTCATTACATTAATAATCACGCATGGGATCTCTGCTATACAGGCAAAACCGAGCCCCTCCTGCATCAGGGAAAAACCAGGACCGCTTGTAGCGGTCAGTGACTTTGCCCCGCCAAGCGAGGCACCGATGATAGCACAGATTGAGGCAATCTCATCCTCCATCTGCATAAAGACCCCGCCTATTTTTGGAAGCCTTACGGAAAGAATCTCCGCAACCTCTGTTGAAGGAGTTATAGGATAACCGGCATAGAACCTGCTGCCTGCGTATAAGGCACCTTCACTGCATGCCTCATTACCCTGCATAAATTTTTTCTTTTTATCAGACATAATTACCTCCATTTTTTAGCCACAGACTTACACAGACTTTTTTATGTATATGAAATTATAAAATTAACCACTGATAGAATAAAGATTAAAGTTTTTATCTGCGTTAATCTGTGTCCATCTGTGGTTTTATTAAGTTTTTTGTCCTTTTCTTCTTTTAATCAGTGAGAGTCCGTGGCTAATTCAAAATACCTGTATNNGCAAAATCAGGACATCTCAAATCACACAACTGACAGCGGGTGCAAGCCTCAAGATTTTTTACTGTCATCATATTCCCTTTAAGCTCAAGAACCTCAGTGGGGCAAAAGACTGCACATATATCACATCCTTTACAAAGCTCTTCATATATTAAAATTCTTGGTAAATCCTTTTCTGTCTCTGTAGTAGTCAATTCAATATCCCTCCTCTCGCTACTTTTTCTTTTTTAAAACCTCTGCAACTGTTTT
>DNJG01000014.1 GCA_003489165.1 Nitrospinota bacterium
TGTAGTGCTCTGGAAAGACTAAGGGCAAATATAAGGATTTCCTATTTTAGTCTCTATGCAGTTTTCATTTTTGTTCATTCATCTTTTCAATCTTTGGGAGTTTTAAAAGCAAACCGCCTAAAAACCAGAACAACGATTGATAAGGATTTGCCGTAATCGGTTGAGAGCCAAAAGACATAAAGAACAGACTCCCCATAAAGGCAAAAAGTGTAATCGCTATTACCTTAAGCTCCTTGTCCTTCATTGACTTCTGGATCTGAAACCCCTTTATAATAAAATATAGAAAAATAAAAGTGATAAGTGCAGTCCCTGGTATCCCTGTCTCTATCATCATTACTGCAAAATAATTATCAACCATACCAAACAATGGAGAGATTGTCCTGTCTTTTTCTATATCTTTCTTGAATTTTGAGGCTGCTGAACCAGTGCGGCTCATACCCGCTCCAAGAGGATAATTAAATGCAACATCTAACATCTTTTCCATCCCGCCTGCACGGGCAGTCTTATATGTCTTAACATTAAGGAGTGTAGCAAATCTTTCCATAATTAGTGTACGCTTCATGGCATAATCAAGGGTAACCTGAAAAGCAAAAAGCCCAATCACACTGATAATTATTATATTAAACACAGCTTTAGAAAGATAACTCCTCATCAAAATGAATGACATGATAAGAACAATCAGAAACGCAAGAAAAATTTGTCTTACCTGAGAAATAAAAAGTGTCATAGTTGCAAAGAATAAAAGAAGAAAGATAAATATCCTTTTAAAAACAGAGTTTTTTAAAAAAAGGGCAGATACTGCAAAGGGTGCAGCAATATGGGCAAAGATTGACCCTCCACCAGCCATAGTAGTAGTTGAAAAAGGACGGTATAGAAATCCATAAAACCGTTCAGTTTTCTGTACATAGGTTGAGCTTATCCATGTGAGTGATTTTGGCCCAAGTATGTATTCAACAATGGCAAAGGTGCATACCATAAAGCAAATCCCAAGAAATAAATTCCAATATTTTATAATCTGCTCTTTTGAATCAATAAAAAAATAGGCAAAGAAATAAAATGGTATCATTGTTATGTGAACTTTGAATGATGCAACGCTGGCATAAAGACTAATTGCATAAGGATTTACTATCTCAATTAATATCCAGAGAACAAAAAATATAATCGGCATGGTCAGTGGTGCCTTCCTAAACTTTGCTTCTCTGAATCCTATTACGACTGTGCTAAAAAACCAGTTAAGGCAGATAAGAAGCAGGAGAATATCCGCACCTATGTGAACAACAGGGTGATAGTTGGTGACCATCTTGAGAAGCCCCTCAATAGAGAGATAGCAGAAGAAAAGCTTAATTGACCTCTCCCAGTCCTTTGATAGAAAAACTAATGCTGCAAGAGATATTGGGATAAAGGCAAGATTTTTAATAGAGAGATTAAATAAAAAATTGCTGAAGAATATTCCGAATAGCAGAATTAGGATATAAAATGTAACATAGATAGCCGTCCTCCTCTGCAAAAGAGACGTCCACATGTATTTGCGTTCAACTTTCATACTCGCTCACGATTGATGCATAAAATATCTCGTTGATGTCTTCATTTCTTAAGTCATTTTATCCCATAGATAAACAGCAGTCAATTTATACCGCAGTCACAAATCCCGTTTTAGCGGGATTTTATCATTTTTCATATACCACCCCTTCCAGATGAAATATATGGCAGGATAAACCAGGAGTTCCATTATGCCAGAGGTAAGAACTCCTCCGACCATTGGGGCAGCAATCCGCTTCATTGTTTCAGAGCCTGTCCCATGTCCCCACATAATCGGAAGGAGACCTGCAATGATGGTAATGATAGTCATAAGTTTTGGGCGGACTCTTTTAACTGCACCATGATAAATCGCCTCTTTAAGGTCTTCTCTGGTATTCATCAGCCCTTTTTTCTTATAGTCTTCGTAGGAGAGGTCAAGGTAGAGGAGCATAACTACTCCTGTCTCTGCATCAAGTCCTGCAAGGGCAATAATGCCAACCCATACAGCGACACTCATATTATAACCAAGCAGATAAATATACCAGAGCGCTCCTACAAGGGAAAATGGGACGGCAAGGAGAACAATGAGGGTTTTTGAGACAGCCCCCGTATTTAAATAAATGAGTAAAAAAATAATCATGAGTGTCAGGGGGACAACTAACTTAAGCCTCTCCGCTGCCCTCACCATATATTCATACTGTCCGCTCCATACAATACTGTATCCGACAGGAATTTTTACCTTCTCTGCAACAGCCTTCTTTGCATTCTCAACATAAGTCCCTACATCTATATCCTTTATGTCAATGTATATCCATGCATTTAATCTTGCATCCTCACTTTTTAGAGAATCTGGTCCTGTGGTTATTTTAATGTCAGCAACCTGTGTGATAGGTATTTGCTCACCCCTCGGTGTTGCAATTAAAATCCTCTGAAGCTTTGTCATATTATCCCTAAACTCCCTGCTGTATCTCAAATTTACTGGATACCTTTCAAGACCCTCAACAGTTGTTGTTATATTCATGCCCCCAACAGCCGATAGAATTACATCCTGTATATCATCAACCGTGAGTCCATACCGTGCCGCCTCATCTCTTTTTATAGTGTAATCGAAATAATAACCCTGTCCTGTCCTCTCCGCATATACTGATAATGTCCCGTGTACATCCCTTATGACCGCTTCTATCTCTCTTCCTATATCCTCAAGTGTTTGTAAATTATCCCCCATCACCTTTATCCCTACAGGTGTCTTGATACCGGTTGACAGCATATCTATCCTTGTCTTTATAGGCATAGTCCATGCGTTGGTTAATCCGGGAAATTTTATAGCGGCATCCATTTCCTTCACCAGCTTATCAGGGGTCATGCCGGATCTCCATTCAGATTCAGGCTTGAGTGTAATCACTGTCTCCACCATCATTAAAGGTGCAGGGTCTGTGGCTGTTTCAGCCCTTCCTATTTTACCAAGGACATGATGAACCTCCGGAAATGTCTTTATAATCTTATCTGTCTGTTGAAGAATCTCCTTTGCCTTTGTTATGGATATACCGGGGAGTGCGGTTGGCATATAGAGTAAATCACCTTCGTAAAGCGGGGGCATAAACTCCGAGCCTAATTTCTTTAATGGTATGGTAATGGTGGCTATAATGATTATCGCTAAGATAACCGTGATATATTTGAATCTCACAGTAAGATGCAAAAAGGGTGAATAAAGAAACATGGATAATCTATTGATAGGATTTCTTGATTCAGGAGTTATCCTTCCTCTGATAAGATACCCCATGAGAACAGGGACAATCGTAATGGAAAGAATAGCCGCTGCTCCCATAGCATAAGTTTTGGTAAAGGCGAGGGGTTTAAAAAGCCTCCCCTCCTGTGCCTGCAATGTAAATATTGGGATAAAAGAGACTGTAATAACGAGAAGGGAGAAGAAGAGAGGCGGCCCAACCTCTTTTGCCGCCTCTGTTATAATCTGCCAGTGGTCCCTCTTCTCCTTTACCTCTGCATTATGTTCAATATGTTTATGGGCGTTTTCTATCATTATGATAGCCGCATCCACCATTGCACCGATGGCGATGGCAATACCGCTGAGAGACATGATATTGGCATTTATCCCTTGATACTTCATAATAATGAAAGAAATTAAAATGGCTGCAGGAAGGGTAAATATTGCAACGAAAGCAGAGCGGAAGTGTAAAAGGAAGACCATACAGACAAGAGAAACGACTACACTTTCTTCAAGGAGTTTTTCTTTAAGTGTAGAGATAGCCCTCTCTATAAGCCCTGAACGGTCATACACAGGGACAATCTCAACACCTTCAGGGAGTCCTTTTTTTAAATCTTCCAGCTTCTTTTTTACATTATTTATAACCTCAAGGGCATTTTGCCCGTATCTCATTACTATTATACCGCCTGCTACTTCACCTTCACCGTTTAATTCCATCAACCCCCTTCTAAGTTCAGGTCCGAGGTGAACATAGGATACATCCCTTAGCAGGATAGGCGTTCCATTCTTATCTACCCCAACAGGAATCTTCTTTATATCATCTACTGTCTTAATATAACCGAGCCCCCTAACCATATATTCTCTCTCAGCCATCTCTATTACACTTCCGCCTACATCCCTGTTACTCCTCTCAATAGCCATCTTTATCTTTTCCAGAGGAAGATTGTAGGCAATCAACTTATTAGGATCAACCTCTACCTGATACTGTTTAACATATCCGCCAATACTTGCCACCTCTGCTACTCCATCTATTGACTGGAGCTGATACCTGAGATACCAGTCCTGTATACTCCTTAATTTTGATAAATCATGCCTTCCTGTTCTATCAACTAATGCATATTCATACACCCATCCAACACCAGAAGCATCAGGACCTAATCTGGGGGTAACGCCTTTTGGCAAGCGAGCTGAGACATAGTTCAGATACTCAAGCACCCTGCTCCTTGCCCAATATACATCTGTCCCATCTTCAAATATGATATAGACAAAAGAATAGCCAAAGAAAGAGTAACCGCGGACAACCTTTGAATATGGCACTGCTAACATGGTTGTGGTTAAAGGATATGTAACCTGGTCCTCTACAACCTGTGGAGTTTGTTCAGGATATTCTGTAAAGACTATAACCTGAACATCTGAAAGGTCGGGGATTGCATCTACAGGGGTATTTCTTAAAGAATGTATGCCCCATCCGATGGCAACAGCCGTAAAGAGGATTACTATGAATTTATTTTTTATTGATAATTCAATTATTTTTTCAAGCATTTTACACAGAAGACAGAAGTCAGAAGTCAGAAGACAGACTTTTTGAAAATCCAACTAACATAGCTGCAATCTCATCAGCCTCTGCCGTTAATCTATTAAAATCATTCTTGCTGCAATAATCTAAGCGAACAGCAATCTCAAGAGAAGTCATTACCTCGTAAGTAGAACGAAGTGCTATCTCAAGGAATCGCTGAAATTCCTTCTCTGATTTATTACCACTCCCCTCAGCAATATTAAGAGATATTGATGTCACTGCCCGCCTTACTTGATTTGTTAAACCAAACAGTTAAATTTCTAAAATTATGTTTCTTCATTTGTCTGGCCTCTGTCTTCTGCTTTAATGTTTATGTTCCGTTGTTGGCATCTGACTTTCCTTATATTCAGGCATTTTTTGACCTTCTGTCTTCTGTCTTCTGTCTTCTGTTCTCTGTCCTCTGTCCTCTGTCTTCTGTCTCATCTTATCCACAGCCTCTCTGAGTTTGCTTTCCGAATCAATGAGGAACTGGGCAGATGTTACAACCTCTTCACCCTCTCTCACACCTTCCAGTATCTGTAAATGCCCGTCTCCTGTATCCACCCCTACCCTCACATCCCTCGGTTCAAATATTCCCCCAGATTTAGAAACTATAATAATATCCCTTACGCCTGAGCGAATTACTGCCTCTGCCGGGACAATTAAAGCGGTCTCTGCTATCTTTGATTCAAGTTTTACATTGGCATACATATCAGGTTTTAATTCCCAGTTTGGATTATCAAATTCCATCCTTACCTTTACAGTCCTTGTCTCTGCCTGCAAATATGGATATATATATGTAACGACACCTCTAAACATCTTTCCGGGTATAGAAGTAAGCGTCATTTCTGTCTCCTGCCCTATTTTTATCCAAGGAACTTCATATTCGTATATATCAGCATAGACCCAGATTTTTGATATATCTGTTATGACATATAGATGCATCTCAGGGGTAATGTACATCCCCTGCAGCAGATTTTTTTGAACCACAATTCCATGTGTGGGTGAATGTATATGCAAGGTCTTCTTGGGCTTCCTTGTTTCTTCAAGCTCTTTTATCTGATGTTCAGGGACATCAAAGAGCTGAAGTCTCTTTCTCGCTGATTCAAGGAGGAACTTGGCACCTGATGCAACCTCTTCTGTTTTGCTGTTCTTTAGTGATTTCTCATACTCTAATGCAAGGAGATACTCCTCCTGAGCAGTTACAAGCTCAGGGGCATAAACTTCTAACAGCACATCCCCCTTGTTGACTTCCTTGCCTGTGAAATCAATATATAGCTTCTCAACCCACCCCTGTATCTTTGTGTGTATATGTGTAACCTTTCTCTCATCGTAATCAATCCTTCCTGTAGTCCTTATAGACCTGCTAAGGGGTTTCTTGATAACCTTCTCAGTCCTGACATTTATACTCTTAACTGTTGCAGGATCAATCTTAACAATGCCGGCAGCAACCTCTTCCTCATCAGCATATACAGGAACCATGTCCATGTTCATTGGAGATTTACCCGGTTTATCAGATTTAAAACCAGGTATCATTGGATCCGTCCAGTAAAGTATCTTTCTCTCTTTCTTTTTTTCTGCCTGATTAGATGTATCCTGTGCAGTTACTTCTTTATGCTCAGAAGCAGGTTTACCCAAAATAATATCCTTAACATACGGGATTATCTCTTCACGATAAAAGAACCCGACACCTATAACTATCGCCAGAAGTATAAATCCTGAAAACCTGAACAACTCTCTTATTTGACTACGGTCTGACATTTAAACCCCCCAGTGATAATAGTAGGCAATAGGCAGTAAGCAGTAAACTACCTCTTGCTACTGCATACTGCATACTGCATACTGCTTACTGCCTACTTTTTCTTAAAAGAGCTTCTTCCCCACCACTGACTCAAGTTCTGCCAATTTCTTTTCATAGTCCGAGAGAACTTTCTCATATTGAATCTGATAATTAAAGAGCGTAATCTGGTTATCAAGGAGGTTGAATAAATCAACCTTATTCACCTGATATGCCAGCATGGCAGAATCTACAGTTTGAGACGCCTGCGGTATTATCCCGGTTGAAAATAACTCTATTAATTTTCTCCCCTTCTCCTCCTCTGCCATAATCTCTTTTATCTTTAGAAAAATCTCATTCTTTGCTGCATTATAGCGATGTGTTAGAGAATTTACATTATGTGATTCCTCGGCAACCTTTCTATCCTGTTTTGTCTTATACCAGAGTGGTATATTCATTGAAATCTTGCCTGATAGATAATTCATACTATCCCCCTCCTGCCCAACACTCAGTCCCACATCAAAATCAGGGTAATAGTCAAGTTTTGCAAGATTATATGCCGCCCTGTATCTCTCTATCATTCTTTTCAGCCCTTTTAAGAGCGGACGATTTTCTTCAGCGGCAGATTGTAATTCTTCAATGGTAAAGTTAAACGAAGTCATTTTTATATCCTTCGGTTTACCCAATGGTGATTGAGGGAGTCTATTCATAAGCACATTAATCCTTGCCTCTGCAGATTGCCGTTCCTTCTCCAGCCTTATAAGTTCATCAATGGTTCGGGAAAGTCCTACCTGTGCCTTAAGGACATCCTGCTGAAGCCCCTTCCCTACAGCATATTTAGCCTCTGCAACATTTACAAAATCTTTTAGTGTCATCTTATTTCTCTCAGTTATCTCTATGGACTTGTATACAAAATAAAGGTCATAATATGCCTCCTTCACCATCTGAATGAGTTTTATCTCTATATCTTTATATTCCTCTTCAGCCGCTTCCGCCTCTATTCGTGCCATCTCTGATTTTAAGGAGAGTTTTCCCGGATATGGGAGGCTCTGCATTACTGTTATCTCTTTCATCGGGGCACTTAGTGAGAGGGTATTCATAGGTACTTTTAAAAGACCTATCTCTACCTTTGGGTCTTCTAATGTCCTCATCTGGCTTGGAATCTCTTTAAAGGCATTTGCCTTATATCTTGCAGATGTAAGATCGGAATTATTCTTTAATGCCTCGTCAATAAGATTCTGAATATCTAATTGGGGCAATTCTTCAGCAGAGACAGTAAAGGTAGTAAGCAGCAGGCAGCAGGCAGTAAGCAGTCCTCTCCATACTCCATGTCTTTTACTGCATACTGCATACTGCATGCTGTTTACTGTATTTTTCATTTTCCCCCTAACATCTTTTCAAAAAACTCTATGCTATCCTTTGTTCCCCAATCTCTTGCACCAACTGCTCTATTTATTACATATCCATGCGGGTCTATGAGATATGTTGATGGAATACCCGTAACCCCATACGCTGCGGCTACCTCGCTATCACTGTCCAATAAAATAGTAAAGGTAAGTTTATTCTCGGTTACAAATCTCCTAACAGTATCAGCCCCCCCTTTGTCTATTGAAACTGCAAGCATTTCAAAATTCTTTTTATTCTTGAACTTCTGATATAGTTTTTCCATAGACGGCATCTCGTCTATACAGGGACCACACCATGTTGCCCAGAAATTCAAGAATACATACTTCCCCCTCAAATCTTTCAATGATTCCTTTTTATTGCCCAAAGTCTTAAGTGTAAAATCAGGTGCGAACAGTTTATCTTCTTTTTCTGCACTGCCTATACCTGCAAAGGCTGAAATTACCAAAATAATTAATACAACAGGGCCTGTAATAAATCTTAGGTTCATTCCTTCATCTCCTCTCTTTTCTCCTCCTTATTTATAGTGTCAATTGTGCTGAGATGACGCTATTTTTTTTATTTCATCTTCAGCTATATCTCCAACAATTATGCAATATACTCCGTCCTTTTTCCAGTGTGCATATTTATAATTTTCCAATCTGCCTATCTGTATAGTTTCCTTATCAGAAATTTCTCCTTTACCCTGAAAATAAGAGAGTATTCTTTTTCCATCGCTCATAACCATGTGTGCAACAGTAACACCTTTTATATTACATACATCTCCTTTTATAAATTTGAATCCTTTGGGGAAATAGGTAGGGATAAATGCCTTGATACCCATAGTGTTTTCTATCTTCTGATTGAGTTCATGTTCTGTCTTGCACAAATAGTCTCTATGCCCTTCTGTCATGCACTTTTGATGTTCAAGAACATACAATTTCACAGGTGAAGAAGTTGTATCTGTTCTGCTTATGAAGATTAACAGCAATATTGATGCGGCAAGTGCCATCCCTTTGTAAAGAAAACTATTCCTCCTCCTAAAAGATACTGCCCCCCTACCCTTCTCACCTGCCTCTTCATAGACCCTGCTCAGAATTCTCTCCTTTTCTCTATTGTCAGGGGATATCTTTGGCAAAAGCGATTTTAAGGTATGCTTTGTAGATTTTAAAGCTTGAATCTCATTCTGGCACAAATCACATGATGCAATATGCCTCTCCAGCTCATCTAATTCTGATGGAGCCAATTCATTATCTACATATGCAGAGAGTTTATCTGTAAAATGTGAATATTTATCCATTTTTTACCTGCCTATATTTGTTGCTTCTTACACTATATAACAAATGATTTTCTGAAAAAGTTCCATTAATTTTAGATTTAATTATAAAAATTAGCCACAGAGTTAATGGAGAAAACAGAAATACAGATAACAATAAAAAAATGGAGTAATTGAGCAATGAAAGAAAGAAATTGAAATTATCAAGAACGAGAATAATATTAACCCAGCACTTTCGCTCTGCTATGAAATTTTTCCCATGAGAAGAAAGTGCTGTCTGAAAGACAAATTACATAATTTGGGTTAAGATTATCTAAGTATCAATGGGACAATAGGGTAAATAGGCTCTTCCATCCATCCTGTCCATCTGCTATCTCTGCCCCAATCTGGTATCTGTTATCATGAAATTTTTTTATATGGACAACTTTAATGGAAAAGATATTACGGATATGAATATCAGAATCAAGAACTACCCTGCAGGTGTATATAGTGTCAATCTTAATATCAGACTCTATCTCACCCTTAAACCCTGTTTTACTAATGTCTTTTACTGCACACATTTTCCAGATTTTATCATCTACTTTAATCTCAATAGATTGAAGCTGATTTACTCCTCTGGCAATTTTCAGTGCCATCCTATATCTATTGCTTAACCTTTTTTCATCTATAGCAGACAGTCCATTATCCACCACCCTGTTAACCACCCTGTTTCGTCCGCTTTCTTTACCGCAATAAAGAAATTTATCAGCCATGGCTATTATCTCTGCTACAGTTTGTCCATCTTCAGGATAGCTGGCTACACCGGCTGTTATTGCTATTTTCTCCGATCTGTTGCCAACCTCTAAAATAACCTCTTTCTCCACCATAGTCCTGAGTTTTTGAGCACTCAGTGTAGCCCCATCTTTATCAGTTTCGGGCAGAAGTATTATAAATTCTTCACCTCCATATCGGCTGACAACATCACCCTGCCTTACATTAGCCTCTAAGAGAAATGCCACTTTCTTGAGTACCTCATCTCCCAATAAATGTCCATAGGTATCATTAAAATATTTAAAATGGTCAATATCTATCATAATTATTGAAAAAATACCTCCATATCGTTCTACTTTACTGTGCTCCCGATAAGCGCTCTCAATAAAATATTTTCTGGTATGCAGCCTTGTCAGATAATCAAACATGGATTCCTTCTGAACATCCTCATAAATCCTTGCTCTCCCAATGGCATTAGCTACATTCTCTGCTATAGCATTAAAGAAATACTTATCAGTTTCCCTGAAGGCATTGATCTCTTTTTTATGTATATTTAAAACACCTATTATTTTGTTATCACTTAACTTCAAAGGTACGGACATAAAGGAACCTATATCAGATACCTTCCCTTTATAATAGAGAAATCTATCATCCTTACTCACATCCTGTATTAGGACAGCTTCACCTTTTTGAGCCACGATACCTGAAATCCCTTCCCCAAGTTTAAATGTTACATCCTTTGCTGCCTCATAGGTAACATCATTTGCATTCCATATCTTAAGCTCATTGCATTTTTCATCTATCAGCATAAAACAGAAATCATCTATTTTTAAAGAATCTTTTAAAAAACTTATAGTTTTTCCAAAAAGGTCGCTTAACTGAAGGGAGAGATTGAAGTTTTTACTTAAAGTATAAAGTATATAGAGTTCAAAAAACCGTTCTTTTAATGCCTCACTTTCTTCCTGGGCAGAGACAAACAAATGATAATCATTCCCTGATTTTAAATTTTCTACATCCATAAGGCTTCTCCATAATTAACTGCCTCTTTTATATCACAATTAAATAAAAAATAAAAGGGGGAAATTATACAAACTTATAACATTATCGGTTAATATTAAAGTCTTCTTTAAGCTTGTTTAGATCAATATGTTCTCTGAATAACTTTAAATATCTGCCTATCTTCTTTTCATCCTCAAAATCAAGCGTAACAACAGCCTTATCCAATCTCTCAACCGTGGAATATGTATCAAGATTTACGACTATTATAGGAATCCCTTTTTCTTCTGCCTTTCCAATGACGACACTGTTCGGGTATCTGCCCCCTGTAAGGATTATCCCCTTTGTAGATGTCTCCATTGCAGCAATCTGTAAATCTGACCTGTCGGCACCTGTAATTACTATCTTGTTGTTTATCCTCCTGAAATAATTTATTGCAAGCTCTAAATCCATTGCCCCTATAACATAGTTTGTCGCCAGCTCTTCAAGTCTGTCCTTGCAGGATATAACCTCCCCTGCCACTACCTCACATGCCTTCCTTATACTTATAGCCCCAAGGAATTTATCTTCAGGTATGGCACCATACACAGGAATCCCATCCCCTTCAATAAAAGGCATTACAACATTATTAACATAATCTATCTTTTCAGGCATAACCTGTGTAATAATCACGCCCTGTAGTCTATCTCCGAGCAGTTCTTTTATAAATCTTACATTATCAACAAATGTCACATCACTGACAAACCTGTCAACAAGCAATACTTTTGTATTTAAAACCTTTGTAAGGGTTACACCATTTGCACCGACTATACTCCCCTCAAAAAAGCTGTTTCCACCCTTTATGATGACTATGTCCTTGTCAATTGATAATTTTCTGTAAGAATCTTCAATCTCCTTTAAAACACTCCCAACTTTTCTCCTGAAGATAGCAAATATCGTATCATGGTTAAGCACAACAGGACATATAAGATGATAAGGGTCTTTGAGTTTGAGGACATTCTTCATGAGATGGGCATCATGGTCTGTAAGGACACCGTCAACAACCTCAGGCCGGACACCTACAGGCTTAAAATAGCCTACCTTGAGTCCTTCCTTTTCAAATATGAGTCCAAGTGCCCATGCAAGTAAACTCTTTCCTGATTTAACACCAATTGAATTGATAAATATTGATTTCATATAACCTCCTGATTTTTAGCCACAGACTTTCACTGACTTATTTATTTTTAAATCTTTTTAAAATCTGTGTAAGTCCGTGGCTAAATTTATTGTTCTTCCTGTATTCTAAATCTGCTGTCTATTGCTACAACACCCATCCCCTGAGGCCTTACAAGGAGTGGATTTATTTCCCCCTCAAGAAGCTCAGGAAAATCAGAGGCGAGATGTGAGAACCTTATTATTGCATCCTGCAGAGACTCCATGTCACCTGCCTTCTCCCCCCTCACCCCTTTAAGGAGGGGAAAAGATTTAATCTCTGAAACCATATCATTCGCTTCATTTTTATCTACAGGACAGAGCCTGAAAGATACATCCTTTAAGACCTCCACATATATGCCGCCAAGCCCAAACATCAGCATTGGCCCAAAAGAGGGGTCTCGTGTAAAGCCTACTATAACCTCTTTTCCGTCTGTAATCATCTCCTGTATTGAAACCCCTGCTATAAATGCA
>DNJG01000035.1 GCA_003489165.1 Nitrospinota bacterium
AGACACTTGCCATCAAATGCAAGAGCACGGACATCATCAATAACACAGGCATCATAATGCCATTTGTAAGGCGAAACTATCCATGACCAGCCCAACACCTCACCTTCGCCTATAGTCTGCACCCTGATTGCACCCTTCTCACCACTGTGAATCTCCAGTGCAACCTTGCCTTCGCATAAAAGATAAAACTTTTCTGCCTCTTCACCCTCATGAAAAATATAGCTGCCCTCTGCAAACCTGACATTAGAAACACAGGAAATTAGTATGTGGAGATGATGTTCACTAAGGTCGCTTACAAAAGGGTGATGCCGCAATATTTCCGAAAGGTCCCTTTTTTCCATAATCACCTCCCCAAGTAATGACTATTGAATATTGAAAAATATTCCCCTTGTAAATTTTCAATCTTCAATCTTCAATTTTCAATCGTTTTATCTCCTCAGTAATATCAATACCAACAGGACACCATGTTATACATCGTCCACAACCTACACAGCCTGAAGTCCCGAACTGATCAATCCATGAGGCAAGTTTATGTGTCATCCACTGGCGATAGCGTGCCCTTGATGATGAACGGAAATTACCTCCAAAAACCTTTGCAAAGTCCATAGTAAAGCATGAATCCCATCTCTTCCATCTCTCTGCATTATCACCTGTCAGGTCGGTAACATCCTCAACAGTTGTGCAGAAACAGGTGGGACATACCATAGTACAATTAGCACAGGTAAGACATCGGGTTGCAACATCATCCCAATGCCTGCTTTCAAGGTTAGCGTATAACAGTTCTTTTATATCCTTCGTATCCATTGACTTATTCATCTGTTTGGCAGTTGTCTGAACAAGCTTATTTGCATTTTCTATTTCCGACTGTCCTGCAACAGTATGTGGAATTTTACTCATAAGCTCATTCCCCTTTCCACTGCCAGACTCACCAATAAAATAATGCCCATCTTTATCAATAACCTCCGTAAGTGCTATATCAAATCCATTACCAGCCTTTGGGCCGCTATTCATTGAGACACAAAAACATGTCCCACCCGCCTGTGTACAGTTGACAGCCACAATAAATATCTTTTCCCTCCTGTTTTTATATACAGTATCAATATATTGTCCGTTATTAAAAACCTTATCCTGTATCTTGATAGCCTGAAGCTCACATGGTCTAACACCAATAAAGGCATAATTCGGAACCGATGCATCTTTAGAATCTGAATTAATCTTAAATGACTTTCCTTTTTTAACTGCTGAAAATAATTTGACCCTTGGGGGGAAAAGAAATCTCTTCCATGAGTATGGGCTTAGGTTATAACCAAAGTAAGAATTATCACCCCGCCTCTTTAATTTATAAACTGCCGCAGACTGCTCATCAGTCCAACCAATAGGAAGCTCATTGGCAGAGTAAATATTATCATATACAATACTGCCTTCCCTGATTGTAGGGCCAACTATTGTATAACCACGGTCTTTTAAAGAATCAAACAATATATTCAACTGTTTTGACTCTATTTTTAGATGTGATTTCACTATTTCCTCTTTTCTCCTTAATCTTTTTTATTTTTGTCTTTCTCTGTGCCTCTGCGTCTCTGTGGTTAAAATCAGGTTTTGTTTTTATCTGCCTTTTTACCCTGAATCTTTAAGGCAGCATCTACTTCTACCGCTGTAGCATAACCAAGCTTGATGAGAAGTTGTCCTATCAGAGGACGATCGGGATTCTTTTTTTGTTCATTGAGTGCTATATCTATATGCTCACTGGTAACAGAGCGGGAAACAAAATTAATCAAAATCTCACCGAGCTTCATAGGTTTCTTTTTTGGCTTATATGTTTCTTCAACAACTTCCTCTTTATACTGATTTGCATCTTTAAGCCTCTTTGAAATGGCACCAACTCCTGATGCAGATGCACTAAAGAGAGAGCGGATTATGGAAAAAGAGATATTGAAAAGGAATTTTAAAATCCATAAAAGTAAAAAGAGTGATATAGGAATGACAATTGCCCCTGCTATGATTATAAGATTACGAGAAGCCTTGTCAGTCTGGCTGTCAAGAATTTCCTGTATATGCTTTTTTTCATTTTTTACTGCCTCTTCAATCTCGCTTATAAAACCTTTCCCTTCTTCTGATACAGAGACAAATTGGCTTGTATCTTCATTTAAGGAGAAAACTTGTGGGGGAAATAGATAGAAGAAAGTACTTATTAAAATTACATGAAAAAAGGTATTTATTTTATACATTCCAGCTTTTTTCATGAGGGAAGTATAGCACTAAAAAAAATACAGTCAAAACATAAAGTAGGGGGTTACTCATACATTAATGCCTCAACCGGATTTAACTTTGCCGCCTTCTGGGCAGGGAATGCGCCAAAAAATATCCCAACTGCAACAGAAAATGAGAATGCAAGAACCACAGACCACAATGATACCTTTACAGGCACAACCGGAAAGAAAAAGGTGATTGCATAGGCAATCCCAGCCCCAAAGAGAATACCGATAATTCCCCCGAATGAGCTGATAATTGTAGATTCAAAGAGAAACTGTTTAAGTATATCACTATTCTGGGCGCCTATTGCCTTTCTGATTCCAATTTCTTTCGTTCTCTCCTGAACAGAGACGAGCATGATATTCATTATTCCGATACCACCGACAATGAGAGATATCCCTGCTATTGCACCTATAACATAGGTCAGAACTTTTAGGATTGTATTCAGCGTAGAAAGAAGGCTCGCCTGTGTGACTACAGAAAAATCCTCCTTGTTGTCATGACGCTTCTTAAGAATCTGTATTATCTCCTCTTTTGCCATCTCCACTTTCTCGGCGTTTAAAGCCTCTGCAAGTATCTCAGTCATTTTATCCGTATCAAAGAGGTCCTGAGCAGATTTTAGGGGAATAAAAACAAGGTCATCAATATCAAAACCAAAGGAGAGCCCTTTTTTTTCCATAATCCCCACAATACGATATTTTACACCGGAGAGCCAGACCATCTTCCCCAGAGGGTTTTCATCTTCAAAGAGCTCTTTTTTGACTGTCCTCCCTATCACGGCAACCTTCCTGTGAAATTCCACATCTTCATCTGATACAAATGAGCCAATCTCCACATGGAGATTCCGCACATCCTGAAAAGAATTTGTAACGCCAAGTGTAAGAATGTCACGACTGCGGTTTATGTATTTAACCTTTGCAGTACCTATAACAATCGGGGCCACATCCTTCAGAGTAAACGCATTCCTCTTCAGATGCATCGTATCATCGTATATTAATTTTCTTGTTGTTGAGCTTTGCGGCGGGGCGTGGCCTGTTGTCTCCGTCTTCCCTGGTGTTATGACCAGCAGGTTTGTCCCAACCCCCATCAATTCCTGTGATACATACTGCCTCGTCCCTTCACCAAGAGAGACAAGGAGGATAACCGATGCCACACCTATCACAACCCCCAGCATGGTGAGAAAGGAACGAACCTTGTTAAGGATAATACTCTCAAAAGCCATGAAAATGATGTCAAGCATACATAAGAATTTACGACTTTAGATTTTAATACCCCGCTTCATGGGTGCCACGAATTTGTAAATTGCAATTCGTAAATCTATCCTTTCTTTGTTCTTCTCATTTCTATGTCACTCACTATCTCACCGTCAAAAACAGTTACAATACGCCCTCCCCTCTCAGCAACCATCTCATTATGGGTAACTATGAGTATTGTCCCTCCATCCCCATATATCCCGTCAAAAATCTTTAAAATATCTTCTCCTGTCTTAGAATCCAGATTTCCTGTAGGCTCATCTGCAAGAATAATAGATGGATTTGTAACTATTGCCCTGGCTATTGCAGTCCTCTGCTTCTCCCCTCCTGAAAGCTCAGCAGGGGAATGGGTCAGCCTATGCTCAAGCCCGACACGGGCTAAGGAATTCCTCGCAAGACTGGAGCGCTCGCTGGCTGGAATGCCAAGATAAAAAAGAGGCAGCTCAACATTTTTAAGAATAGACAATCTCGGAATTAAATTAAATGACTGAAAGATAAACCCTATTTTTCCGCCCCTTATCTCAGCAAGCTCCAAATCTGAAAGCTCCTCAACCAGATGCCCATCAAAATAATATGAGCCTCTGTCTGCCCTGTCCAGGCACCCGACAATATGCATCAACGTTGATTTTCCCGACCCGGATGGTCCCTTGATCACTACATACTGGTTTTTAATTACAGCAAGATTTATATTCTTGAGGGCTGGCACCTCCACATGTCCGATATGATAACTTTTAAACAGGTTTTTTATCTCTATTACCTTTTTGTCCATTTACCCCACATATACTCATTCATTCTTTACCACAACACGGCTCCCTTCCTTCAGGTTAAGAATATCTACGGAGGAGATTATTTCCTCTCCTTCCCTCAATCCTTCCTCAACAACTGTAAAATCCCAATTTGAAAGCCCGAGACTGAGAGGTTTGCTTTTCACAATCCCGTCCTCAACAATGAATACATGTTTTTTTTCACCCCTCCCCATGAGCAGATTTGTCGGAACGAGCAATGCATCTGGTATTTTATCCACAAGAATCTCAATATCACATGACATGCCAGGTCTGAGTATCTCTTCATGATGGTCTATTGATATCTTAATAGCTACTGTCCTCCCCTCCAGTTTTTCTTCGGAAACAGTCGGGGATATCTCATATATCTTTCCTATAAACTTTTTGTTAGGAAATGCATCAATTGTAATCTTCACCTCCTGCCCGATACGAATCTTATATATATCAGCCTCATCAATTGGTGCATGTATATATAGAAGGCTATCATCTATAATTTCTGCCAGTGCCACACCCGGGAGAACCATCTCCCCCAATTCAACTTTTTTTGAGGACACAATCCCATCAAAAGGGGCTGTAATCTTCAGGTAATCCTTCTGAATGACTGCTATTCTGAGAGATTCCTCCAGATGCTCTATCTCTGCCTTTGCGGCTAACATCTCTTTCTCTTTAAGGATAACCCCTTCACGGCTTACAAGTGCAGACTCATAGGCTGCACTTGCCACATCATAATTTCTGACTGCAATATCTAATTGCTGATTGGAAATTATCCCCTGTCTCTCCATATCCTGTACCCTGCGAAGTGCAGCTGATGCCTCTTTACGATTTGCCTCAGTTTCAAGAATCTTTGAATTTACAAGTTTTTTTTCCACTTCAAAGGCAGCCTTTGCCTGCTCGTATCTAACCTTTGCAAGAGAAAGGCTTGCTTCAACCATTTTTACATTTGCAAGTGCCTCCTCAGGGTCTAATGTGATAATCTCCTCTCTTCCTTTCACCTTATCACCCTCATTAAAATTTATTCTGATGACTCGCCCATTTATTCTTGAAGATACCTTTGCAGCCCTGTCAGTTTTTATGGTCCCAGATGATGTAGATGTAACGGTGTAGAGAAAAAGTCTACGGCTGACCTTCCTTGTCTGAACTTGTATAATGGTTGACTTTTGATAATAGAGGTATCCCCCTGTCCCGACGGCAAGAAGAATAAAAAGAATGAGTAAAGCTCTCATAATTTTCTGTTGAAAAGTCTTTTTTCTTTTCTGCATAATAAATAATCAGAAAACAGCAAAATTTTATAAATAGAATTTTTTTATTTAGTACCGTTACAACCTGAAATGAGATTTTAAGTTTAGCAGTATTTTGGAACAGACTCTACCAAATATTTAAAAAAATATTTAAAAATATAAAATTTATCCCTTACATAAGACTTATATGCGTGAGTTACCAGTATTTCAGACTCCCCTCTTTTATATCAATACTCTTAAACAGCCACCTCTTGCCCCCCATTTCTTCAAATGATGACCTTATAACATTTTTACTGTGGACCATCCTGACTAAATATATAACACTCTTAATTCTTTCATGAAAGTTAGGTGCCATATCTATATTGGTATATTCCACTTCAACCTCCATGAGGGCATCAATCCTTTCCCTTATCGGGGATGTAGGATTCTCTATGTCCCTTACCATCTCTATCTTATTTATCCTGTATTTCATATCCTTGACCATCAGAAATTTCTCTGACCAAAATTCTTTTATATTGTCCATCAATTTTGCCTCTTCATACAGATCCTTTTGTTCTTTATATATCTCTTTAATCTGAGCCTCCATAGTCTCA
This sequence comes from Nitrospinota bacterium, assembly GCA_003489165.1. Taxonomy (GTDB): domain Bacteria; phylum Nitrospinota; class Nitrospinia; order UBA9942; family UBA9942; genus UBA9942. The sequence continues at coordinate 6,120 of DNJG01000035.1, forward strand.
GGGTATTTCGTTGTAACTGCAATCCTCCTCTGAGAATGGGCATGATATTTAAAGATAGTATCAAAATCTTTATTAACTATCGCATTAATGTATGTATCCAGACTCTTCTTTATTGCCCTTTCTTTTCCTTTACTGGCAAGAAGAAATGCAGTTAGAATTACTGCAATTAAAACGGCAAGTATTATTAAAATTCTCTTTTTATTATTAATAGACTTCATCGGGATAAAACCAGTGCCCCATCATCCATAAATTATCATTTAAATTTGGCAGGGCATTCCTGTCTTTAAATTCCTTTGGAGGAACCCCCATCCTGAAACCGCTTTTCAGGTGATGACAGCCGTTACACCCGAGGGTGGGAGACATGTATGAACCACGATAAACAAGTGCAGCAATTGCAAAAAATATTAATAATACCACTACACCCTTTATAAGCTTTCTGAATCTGCTCTTCTTTAAGAAATCCCACCCTTCCGGCACCTTTTTGCCTCTATAGAGATAAGGCAGTATGGAAAGAATCACAAATAGTAGGGAAGGCAGTATTATTGATAAAATTAATACTACTTTGCCCTTAAAATACATAAGGGGTAAAAGCAATATCAGAAAATACCATTCAGGGGCTGGTATATATCTTCCTTCAAGAGGCAAAGGTATCTCCTGAGGATCATTCGAAGGTATTGTAACATATTTTGAGAGAACTATTACAGCTATGATAAATGGAAGTGATAATAAGGTATGTCTCAATATATATGTAAACACTCCTCTCTTCCTCATCTTGTCCAAAAAATGATAATCAATGAGTATAAGGGTGATAATGGGTAATATTAAAATGTGTATTACCTGATACCTCGGCAATGTAAAGCTATCTATAAAAAATGCCTTTAGACTGCTTCCAATCCTTGGAATAAATTCAAAATAGTTTGGGATTATCTCCATAAACCAGTAACCCTTCCACTCCCACGGAAGTATTAAACCTGTTACTACCAGCAAAAATATCGGGAGTAAAAGGAGTATGCCTGTAAGCCAAAGCACTCTCTTGGCAGGATTAAAAAAATCCCATCTCAATGTACACCTTATGAGATGAATAATAACAGCGAGAAAAAGGAGAAAGGCTGCCCATCTATGAATATTCCTTAAAAGGCTGCCTCCTGTAACATCATTTGTAAGATACTGAACACTCTTATAGGCATTATCAAGCGCAGGGTCGTAAAAAAATATAAGAAATATACCTGTCAATAACTGGAGGATTACCAAAAGTAATGACAACCCGCCAAAATAATGTCTAAAGTGAACCTTCTCTGAAAAAAAAAATGATAAAAATTTACCTTTCATAAAGTTTGCAGGGAGGAGGGAGAATGGTTTGGAAAAATAAAACGAAGAAGATGGTCTGTTATGACAATCGCCATCATTGCCTCTGCAACAGGGACAATGCGTGGACAAATACACGGGTCGTGACGCCCCTCAACCTTTATTCCTCTTTCACTATTATTAATATCTACAGATTTTTGAATCTTAGAAATAGATGCCGTTGGTTTTACAGCAATCCTTATCACAATATCATCACCGTTGGAAATCCCGCCTAAAATACCCCCTGAATTATTTGTCCTGAATTTAACCTTTCCATCCTTCGTATACATTTCATCATTGTTTTGAGAGCCGAGCAAAAGGGCTGATTTGAAACCTGCACCAATTTCTACACCCTTTACAGCACCTATGCTCATCAATGCCTTTGCAATATCTGCACTAAGTTTATCAAAGACAGGCTCACCAAGACCGGCGGGAACACCGGATACTATAACCTCTACTATGCCGCCAACTGAATCTCCATCTTTTCTTACTTCTTTTATCCTTTCAATCATCTGTTTGGCAGCACTCTTATCAGGGCATCTAACATCATTCTTCTCTATCTCATTTAAATCAATGACAGAGGCAGTAATATCTCCAATCTGTTTTGTATAGCCTGTAACTCTTATCCCTCTTTTTTTTAAAATTTTCTTTGCCACAGCACCAGCGGCAACCCTCCCTACAGTCTCCCTCCCGCTTGATCTTCCGCCACCGCGGTAGTCTCTAATCCCGTATTTGACAAAATATGTATAATCAGCATGACCTGGTCTGAATATACTCTTAATTTTTTCATACTTACTTGAATCTACATCTATATTTTTTATAAGTAATGATATAGGGGCGCCTGTAGTCTTACCTTCAAATACTCCTGACAAAATCTCTACACTATCTGTCTCTTTTCTTGGAGATGTAACATCACTATTACCAGGCATCCTCCTATCCAATTCAATCTGTATATCTTCTTCCTGCAACTCAATCATTGGAGGACAGCCGTCAATGATGACTCCCAATGCCTTCCCATGGGATTCTCCCCAAGTGGTTACCTTAAATATTTTCCCAAAACTATTGCCAGCCATTTTTATTATTCAACTCCAGTAAAATATTATTAACAGTCTCCTCTACATCCCTTGAATTATCTATGACTATATTAGCAAGCCTTTTATATGATGGAAGCCTTTCAGTATAAAGTTTATTAAATGACTGCCTTGGATTTAAGCTGTCAAAAAAGGCAGGGATAGCATTTTTTATTATCCTTTCATATAGTATGTCAGGTTCAACATGCAGATATATTACAATATGTCCTTTAAATTTTCCATAAACATCTTTATCTGAAAAGATGCTTCCTCCTCCTAATGATATAATACTACTCTCAAACCCCTCTACTCTTTTTAATGCCTTTCTCTCTAAATTCCTGAAATATTCACTGCCGTGTTTCTTATATATCTCCCTAAATGATAAATAACTTTTTGTCTCTTCGGCATAGACTGATTCAATTATGGAATCGGTGTCATAAAACCCTCTTTTAAGTTTAGCGGCAAGTGTTTTACCTATAAGTGTCTTTCCACATCCTTTAAAACCTATAAGGATAATATTCATGTATAGGAAATTATAAAATCTTTTAAGTTTTTATTCTATAAACAGAAAAAGCAGGGAGGGTTCCCTGCTTCATTAGAGTAGCCTGACGATTTGATAAATTTTGCCTTCCCCAGTTTCTAATCCCCTCCTTTATTGTTCACCATTTCCTTCAATTCTTTTCCTGCTCTAAAAAATGGAACTTTTTTAGGCGGCACTTTCACTTTTTCACCTGTCTTTGGATTTCTACCTTCTCTTAAAGCCCTATGTCTGATTCTAAAGCTGCCAAATCCTCTCACCTCCACCTTATCACCACTGCTCAAAGCGCCTATTATGCTTTCAAATATCATGCTTACTATATGCTCTGTCTCTTTTTTAGTTAAATTTATCTTTGCTGATACCTGCTCTGCAAGTTCCGATTTTGTCATAGATTAAACCTCCCATTTCAATTGACTATTAACGATTGACTATTGAATTAATCAAATATAAATCTTCAATAATCAATCTTTAATCCCTAATACTGCCAAATATACTGCGCACCCAGGAATTTTGTATTCAGAGGAGATGGTATAAGAGATGAAAAATCCTCCTTAAAAAGTCTCAACAAAAGATTCTTTTCCTTCCTCTCCTGAACAATCTTAGCCTTATCCTTAATCCCTGCCAATTTTGTTGCATAAGAAATTGCATCTTCTAATGTGCCGAGTTCATCAATTAATCCTGATTCCTTTGCCTGTCTTCCTGAGAATATCCTGCCGTCTGCCAGTTCTTTCACCAATTCTATTTTAAGATTTCTTCCATTTGCTACTGCCTCAATAAATTGTCCATGTATATCATCAGATACACTTTGCAGAATCTTTTTTTCCTCTTCTGTCAATTCTCTTACAGGTGAGCCTGCATCCTTAAATTTTCCACTCTTAATCACAGTAGTCTTTAAACCAAGTTTTTTCATCAACTCTTCAAAGTGGGAAAATGCCATTATAACACCTATGCTCCCTGTTATTGTCCCCGGATTTGCAAATACCTTATTAGCGGCACATGCTATATAATACCCGCCTGATGCTGCGAGACCACCCATTGATGCCACCACCTTTTTCCTCTCAGTAGTTTTTAAGACCTCTTTGTATATCTCCTGAGATGGCCCAACTGCACCGCCGGGGCTGTCAATACGGAGGACAATCCCTTTAATAGATGAATCTTCACGATATTTCTTTATCTGTCTTACAATATCTTCAGATTCAGTTATAACACCTTCAATCCTTACAAGTGCAAGCTTATCTCTGTGGGTTAAATCCCCTCCCCCGTCTTTTACAGCAAAAGAGCTTATCCACCAGACTATGCTGAACAGAATTATAGTAGCGGCGCCAAGGGTAATTAAATTCTTCAAAAAAGGCTTCCCCTTACTTTCCATTTTTATTTCTTATCCTTTTTACCCTTTTTGTTTGATTCCTCACCCTCCGTTACAACTTCTTCAAACTCATTATCAGGTATATCCAATCCTTCAAGGTTGCTAATCCCTTCATTGTGAGCCTTGATGCTCAAACCAATCCTTCTGTTTGCATCATCCACCTTAACAACCCTCGCCTTTATTTCATCACCAACAGAAACAACTTCCTTCGGGTCATTAACCTTCTTTGAGCTTAACTGCGATATGTGGATTAGCCCCTCTATGCCCTCTTCAATCTCTGCAAAAGCACCAAAGTTTGTAATCTTTATTACCTTCCCCTTTACATCCATTCCAACTTTATACTTCTCGGATATATTTGTCCATGGGTCAGATGTAAGCTGCTTTATGCCAAGTGCAAGCCTCTCATTTTCTTTATCAACGCTCAAAACTACCGCCTTGACACTATCCCTCTTTTTAAATAATTCTGACGGATGTTTTATCTTCTGCGTCCATGACATATCCGATATATGAATCAATCCGTCAATCCCCTCCTCAAGCTCAACAAATGCACCAAAATCTGTTACATTTCTTATCTTACCCTCTACAATCGCCCCTGCCTGATATTTTTCTTCTATATTTAACCATGGATTGGGCTCATTCTGTTTCATACTGAGAGAAATTTTCCTCTTTTCCTTGTCCATATTCAAAACTACAGCCTCAACAGTATCACCCACAGCAGCAATCTTTGAAGGGTGTTTAAGGTATTTGCCCCATGACATCTCTGACACATGTATCAACCCTTCTACACCGCTCTCCAATTCAACAAATGCACCGTAGTCTGTAATACTCACAACCTTGCCTCTGAGCTTTTTCCCAACTGTATATTTTTCTTCCACTCCTGCCCACGGGTCGGTTGAAATTTGTTTATAGCCAAGAGAGATTTTCTGATTCTCTCTATCATACTTCAGTATCATCACCTTGATTGTATCACCTACTGCAAAAAGCTCGGATGGATGGCTTATCCTTCCCCATGCCATATCGGTTATATGAAGCAATCCGTCAATACCACCGAGGTCAACAAACGCACCATATTCTGTGATATTCTTTACAGTCCCGTCAATAATCTTTCCCTCTTCCATAGTTGAAAGTATATTGTCTCTTGAAGTTTTTCTCTCTTCTTCTAACAAGACACGCCGCGAGAGGACAATGTTGCCCTTCTTCTTGTTCATCTTTATAATTCTCATCCTGAATTTCTGCCCTATGATCCTGTCAAGATTTCTGACCGGCTTAATATCAATCTGCGAGCCAGGGAGGAATGCCTTTAGCCCTATGTCAACAGTAAGCCCCCCCTTTATCTTCTCTACAACAGTTCCTTCAACTGGCTCACCATTGGCATACTTTTTCATTATCTCTTCCCACACTTTTATCTTGTCCGCCTTCTCTTTGGAAAGGACTACCTGCCCATTCTTGTCTTCAACTCTATCCAGCATCACGGTTATTTCATCGCCCACCTTTAGATTTTTCCCGCGATGCGGAAACTCATTCCTTGAAATGACGCCTTCAGACTTGAACCCTATGTCAACTGTAATTGAGTCCTCGCTGATACCAACAATACGACCTTTCACGATATCGCCCTCTTTGAAACTCTTCATGCTGTCATCATACAGCCGCTCCACTTCCATGTCATATTCAACATCGGATGTATCTTCAATATCCGGGTCGTCACTATAAACAAAATGAGTCTTTCTCATCATAGTATCAACCTTTGCAGCAGAACCACCGTTTTTTCCCTTAAGTATCTCTTTTTCCATTTATATTTAAAAACCTCCCCTTTTTAACTATCAGTCATCAGCAATTTGCCAATGCTTATCTATTTCTTGTAACATATTTTCCACAACCTCGTCAATAGAAATTCCTGTAGTATCAATTGCTATTGAATCATCTGCCCTCCTTAAAGGGGCTATCTCGCGGGATGCATCTTTATTATCCCTTTTCCTTATATCCTCAACTATCCTGTCCCTCTCTATATTTTCTCCCTTTTCCTTCAGCTCCAGATGCCTTCTTCTTCCCCTCTCCTCTGCTGATGCATCTAAAAAGAACTTTATATTGGCATTGGGAAATATTACGGTTCCTATATCTCTCCCCTCCATTACAACTCCGCCTGATTTACCCATTTCCCTCTGTTTTATCAACATGGCATTTCTTACACCTGAATAGGCAGAGACAACGGATGCCCCCTTCCCAACCTCCTCGCCTCTTATCTTTGAGGTTATATCCTCTCCATCTGCATATACCCTCTGGTTGTTGCCATCGGATGCAAATTCTATTTTAATATTATCTGCTATCTTAGATACCATTTTTTCATCGGTCAATTTTATGTTGTTTTTTATAGCCTTTAACGCAACAGCCCTATACATAGCACCTGTGTCTATATATTTATATTTAAACCTCTTTGCCAGTATCTTAGCAACTGTACTCTTGCCCGACCCTGCAGGGCCATCAATGGCAATGATTAAAGATTGAAGATTGAAGATTGAAGATTGAAGATTTGAAATTTTTGATTTTATTTCTTTTGACTTTTTAAACTCCTTTTCAAGTTTTTCACTGTCATCTTTAATAATTGCCTCTTTAATATTATTCAATGTTGACTGAAAGAGATTTATCATATCTACAATTTCTCTCTTATTCATTAAAAATATATCTCTCCACATGGCAGGGTGGCTTGCTGCAATCCTCGTAAAGTCCCTGAAGCCACCTCCAGAAAAGGATAAAACCCCCTTCTCTTTTTCATCAAGCCCTCCAACAGTATTTACCAATGCATAGGCAACAGCATGGGGAAGATGACTCACAGCAGCTAGGTATCTGTCATGCTTATCAACATCCATCCGTATCACTTCTGACCCAGTTTCCTTCCATACTTCTTTAACCTTCTCAAGGGCGGCAGGATCGGTCTTCTCGGTAGGAGTTATTACACATCTTGAACCAACAAATAAATTCAAAAAAGATGCCTCAACTCCTGATTTTTCTGTCCCTGCAATAGGATGTGCACCGACAAAAAATATCCCTTCAGGCAACATATCATCTATTTTACGGACTATCTCACCCTTTACACTCCCTGCATCTGTGATAATAGTCCCCTTTTTAAGATAGGGCATCATCTCCCTTGTAATCTCTATAATAGTAGAAACAGGTGTTGCAAGAAGTATAAAGTCTGAATCTCTAACAGCTTCTTTAAGATTTTGTGTATATGAATCAATAACCTTTAGCTCTACAGCTTTTTTTAAATTCTTTTCATCCCTGCCAAAGCCAATAATTCTGTCGGCAAGTTTTTTCTTTTTGCATACCCTTGCAAAAGAGCCTCCAATAAGCCCAACACCAACTATTGTTATTGTTTTAAAATGTATCATTATTTACAAACTTCTGAGAGTGCCTCTACAAATCTTTTATTTTCTTCAGGGAGTCCTATTGTTACCCTTATATAATCTGGGAGTTTATAGCCATCCATCGCCCTGACTATGACCCCTTTTCTTAAAAGTCTGTTGTAAATCTCCCGCCCATTTTCTACCCTTGCCAGAATAAAATTTGCCTCTGTAGGAATATAATCTATACCAAGTTTTTCAAATTCTTTATACAGATATTTTTTCCCTTTTCTATTAACATCCCTGCTCTTTTTTAAATGCTTACTATCTTTTAACGCAGCTATAGCACCAATCTGTGCCAGAGAGTTTGTATTGAAAGGCTGTCTTACCCTGTTCATGAAACCGACAATCTCATCACCCGCAAAACCATAACCAATCCTTAAGCCTGCAAGACCGTATATTTTGGAAAATGTCCTCAATACTATTACATTTTTCCCATCTCTCACATATTTGACAGTATCAGGAAAATCCTTTCTCTCCACATATTCATAATACGCCTCATCAAATACCACAATTACATCATTACTCAATCTCTTCATAAATCTTTCCACTTCATTCCTTCCGACTGCTGTCCCTGTTGGATTATTAGGATTGGCTATAAATATCATTCTGGTCTTTTCAGTGACTGCCTTAGCCATTCCATTAAGGTCGTGTGTAAAATCTTTTAGAGGGACAATTACATTTTTACAATTGGCAGACTGGGTGACAATCTGATAGACAACGAAAGACTGGTCAGCGAATACAACTTCATCTCCCGGGTTTAGAAATGTCCTAACTGCCAATTCTATAATCTCATTTGAGCCATTCCCAATAATTATGTCTGACGGATTTATATTAAAGTAATCAGCAATTGCATCTTTAAGATAAAATCCACTGCCATCCGGATAACGATGGATATTTGGCAATGACCTTTCTATTGTCTTGAGTGCCTTTGATGAGGGGCCTATTGGGTTTTCGTTTGATGCAAGCTTGATAGAGTTTTTAATCCCAAGATCCCTCTCAAGCTCTTCTATAGGTTTACCGGGCTCGTAAGGAATAATTCCTTTTATATGTTCAGGTATCTTTAATTCCATTTAATTTTGAACACGAATCACACGAATAGACGAATTTCACGAAAAACAAAAACCTAATTAGGACGCAGATTAACGCAGAAACTATGGATTAACACAGATTTTATTTTTTTATCATCAGCGTAAATCTTCTTTTTCTGCGTTCATCTGTGTTCTATATCTTTCAACTCCATTTCGGATAAGAACCGAGTATCTTCAGAAAAAGCACATCCTTTTTAAGTTTTTCTATAGTCCTGACAACATTTTTATCTTCTATATGACCTTCAAAATCTATATAGAATACATACTCCCAAGCCCTTTTTCTTAAAGGCCTTGATTCAATCTTTGTAAGATTAATTTTCTCTTTTGCAAATGGCTCCAGAATGTAATACAGAGCACCAACCTTATCCTTTATAGATACGAGTATTGAAGTCTTATCACTCCCGCTTTTAGCCCTTTTTGTCTTGCCGATGATAAGGAATCGGGTATAGTTATTTTTATTATCCTCTATCTTCCGCGCCAGTATATTTAACCTGTAAAGTCCTGCCGCTGCCTCACTGGCTATTGCTGCTGCCCCCTTCTCTTTTGCAGACATCTCTGCTGCCCTTGCAGTGCTTGAAACCTCATAATGAGGAATGTTTGGGAGATTTCTCTCAAGCCATGACCTGCACTGGGCAATGGGCTGCGGATGCGAATATAGCTTTTTTATCCCTTTTATATCCTTTCCCCTTGACATAAGAAAGTGGTGTATCTCCAGAAATATCTCGCCGCATATATTGACACTTGAATCTACAAAAAGGTCAAGCGTGTGGGTTACAACCCCTTCCATTGAATTCTCTATCGGGACAACACCATAGTCAGCCCTTCCTGTTTCCACTTCAGAAAAGATTATATCAAGCCTGTCGGTTGGGACATAAACTGCAGATGAGCCAAACTGATTCATAGCCGCGAGATGGGTGAAGGTAGCCTGTGGCCCAAGATATGCTATAGTAAGGGGTCTCTCTAAAGACAGGGTAGCGGATAGAATCTCTCTATATACTGATTTTAGGGAATCATTCTGAAATGGCCCCCTGTTTATCCTGCTTAAGCGGTTTACTATCTCCCTTTCTCTGTCAGGAACATGGAAATTACTCTTTGTCTTTGACTTCTCCTTCCCTATCAAGATGGCAAACTCAGCCCTTTTGTTCAGGAGGTCAAGTAATCTCTCATCAATCTCATCAATCCTTTTTCTTAACTCATCAATCTTACTCAATATAAATTACCATCCTTATCAAAAATTTTCACAAAATTTTCAACGCATGTCGGACAGAAGTGTATCCCTGAGCTTTCCCTGATCATTCTTATTGCATCTTCTTTTTCTAAGCATTTACGATAAGGTCTTTCAGTTGTGAGGGCATCGTAAGCATCAGCTACTGCCAATATCCTCGCACCTAATGGTATATCCTCGCCCTTTATCCCCTTTAAACCGTTGCCATCGTATTTTTCATGGTGGTAAAGTATGTACGGGATTATATCCTTCAAACTCGGAATAGGCTGAAGTATAGCTGCACCTTTTTCAGGATGTTCCTGTATTATCTTATACTCCTCAGACGTAAGCTTATCTCTTTTAAATAGTATCTCATCTCTTATTCCTATCTTCCCTATATCGTGGAGGATGGCTGCAAGCCTCAGTTTCTCAATCTCCTCTTTACTCAAGCCGATTGAGCTTGCTATCATTACAGTATATTTAGCTACATTCTCTGAATGGTAACGGGTATAAGTATCCCTTTCATCCAAAGCCTTCGCAAGTGAGGATATACTTGCAAGCATAAGATCCCTCTCTATCTCAAGTATTTCTCTTTTTTCTGCAAGGAATCTTTCTATAATAACTACTACCTTTTCAATGGTAAAAGGTTTTAATAAGTATGCATTTATACCTGCCCTCTTCCCAAGCCCCCTTGCACCTCTGCTCCCCTTTGATGTCAGTGCAACAAATGGTATGTGTTTTATGTATTGATTTGCCTTTACCTGTCTGCAAAACTCAAACCCATTCATCATGGGCATCTCAATATCGGAAATGATGATGTCAGGCAATTCAGCAAGTGCCTTTCGCAGCCCATCCTCACCGTCTGATGCAGTAATAACAGTAAAACCCTCTTTACTAATTCCATTATTCAGAATACTTATTATGGTCGGGCTGTCATCAACAATAAGTATCTTTTCCTTCCTTCTGTTCAGTGTCTCATTCAGAACACTTTCAACCTTCGAAATAAGCTCCTCCATAGAAAAAGGTTTCGTTATATATTCATCCGCACCTGCATTAAAACCTTTTTCTATAATCATATCATCTGCATGGGCAGAGACTATCATTACTGGAATGCCCGCCATATCACTTTTACTTTTAATCTCCTTACAAACCTCCAGACCATTCTTGCCGGGCATGGTTATATCGGTAATTACAAGGTCAGGTTTTATCTTGGATATGTCTTTTATGGCAGTAGCCCCTTCATAAATGCTAAACACTTCATACTTATCCCCTTTTAATGCATTCTTAATCACATTATGAATTACCTCTTCATCATCTATAAGCACAATCTTCTTCCTGCCCATTGGCAGATTATTTATCACAAGTTCATAAAGACTTTCTATATCTGAACCTAATATCCATGTCTTATCACCATTACGATTATCCTCTCCCTTCCTTTTATGATGCTCAAACTGAATAGAGATAACTGGAATATCCATCGTATCTTTATCATTCTTAAGCAGCTTATAGATTCCGAGTTCCTCAAAGATGATAACCATATCAGGCTTGCTATCCTTTGCTGAACTCAGCAGGTTTTTCGGAGGCACAACCACAGGTTTTATAACTTTGCTATGTTTGAACATGGATATAATGATATCATCCATCAGATTATTATCGGTTGATACCAGTATCGTTTTTTCATCCATAATTATTTTATTTTAAGGTTAGGTTTTAGTGGTTAGTGGTCAGCACTCAGTGGTCATTTGTGGCACATTCAGCTATATTTCTTCCTTATCTCTTCATTGGCATTTATAAAGGAAATGATGTTTTCTTTTGCCTTTTTGTAAATCTGTTCTTCAACAGACTGAAGGACAAGCCTCCCAAAAAGAGTTGTTACACCCGGAATAACAGGTATATTTTCAGGGTTTTTTTTAAATTTATCCACTTTTTTTGTGATTTCACTATTATCATAAAGCTCATTTTCAGAATAGATATATTTTGCCTTTACATAATCCCTTTCTTTTTTTTCACTCAGGCTCAGACTTGTAACAATATTTTCCATATCAACAGATAAAGGGGCTTTGCCTTTCTTAGAGATAATATCTTTAATTGCCTTAAAATATTTTTCTTTAGTAACACGGGAGGATAGAAGATCAAGAGGAATCTTAGAGCTTATTTCAAACACCACCCCTTCACGGGTCACCAACGGAGAGCCAATCTCATATGTAATGCCATGACTCTCAAAACGGTTATCTTTCTTTGGTTTATACTTATCACGGAATTCGGAACTAAGCCTGTTAAGGCTTCTTGATATAGTCTCCTGAAATAAATGTTCTTTTAAGGTAGGCATATCCCTCCCCTTTTAGTTAAGTTGTTAAAAAATATCACAAATTTTCAATATAGTCAACTCTCAAATATGGTAGTATAGATATACATTATGTTATCTTTTTTAAAAAATAAGATTATAAGAGAAATTATCGGGGTGCTATTTATCGCATTTGCACTATTCTCCTTCATAAGCCTGATCTCCTATCATAGTGATGACCCTTCATTCAGCAAGTATATCTCTACAAAAATACCAGTTAAAAACTATGGAGGGATTGTTGGTGCATATCTCTCTGATGTCCTTGTCCAGTTTATGGGAGGCGGCTCATATTTTATAATTATCGCATCTCTGCTATTCGGATGGACTATCTTCCAAAATGAAATGATAAGCCTCTCTATTTTTTCATTGATTGGGGGTATATTAAGCACCACATTCCTATGCTCCCTCATTTATCTATTATTCAGGACAGACCCATTTTTCGGAAAGCTAGCCCCCTCTGGAGGTACATTGGGATATTTTATCACTGAGGAGTTGATATGGCTTTTCAATAGAGGCGGTGCATACATAGTTGTATTTACACTGCTTATATTTTCCATCCTCCTGACCACCCGCATCTCAATTGGAGATACACTGGCAAGATTAAACGGCATCACTGGTTTTTTACTTAAGGGATTGTCAGCTATCAAGCCAAAGGGAGTTAAGAAAAAAGAGAAACGGGTAAAACAGCCAGCACAAAAAATTGAATTAGTTCAGCAACCCCAGGATATAAACACTGAACCTCCGAAGATAGTCTCAACAGTGAGGAACGATGAAGAAGAAAAGGAGGATTTTGAAATAGAGGGTAAGTTTGCATCCTACGATACAACCGGGGAATATACTTTGCCCTCCCTTTCACTCCTCGATTCCCCTTCACCTACAGTAAAAAAGAGGGATGAAGATGAACTAATAAATAATTCATCCATACTGGAAAAAAAACTTATTGATTTTGGTATTGAGGGAAAAGTAGTACAGGTGCTTCCCGGGCCGGTAATTACAATGTATGAATTTGAGCCGGCATCGGGTGTCAAGGTGAGCAGGATAATGAGCCTATCTGATGACCTTGCACTTGCGATGAAGGCAATAAGTGTAAGGATATTAGCTCCTGTCCCCGGTAAATCTGTTGTAGGAATAGAAATACCAAATGTATACCGTGACTCGGTTAGTCTTAAAGAACTCCTTAGTTCAGATGAATTCAAGAAGGCAAAATCAAAATTATCACTTGGGCTTGGAATGGACATATCAGGCAAACCTGTTGTAACAGACCTTGCCCAGATACCGCATCTCCTCGTTGCGGGTGCAACAGGGTCAGGAAAAAGCGTTGGAATCAACAGTATGATATGCAGTATCTTATTCAATTCCACACCGGATGAGGTAAAGATGATAATGATAGACCCAAAGATGATAGAACTCTCTATCTATGATGGCATTCCTCATCTGATTGCACCTGTAGTAACAAATCCAAAAAAGGCTGCTAATGCCCTAAGGTGGGTTGTTGAAGAGATGGAAAGGAGATACAACTGTCTTGCAGAAAAAGGTGTAAGAAATATTGATGGATATAACAGGACAATTGAGGAAACAGAAAATAAAGAGCAAAAGGCAAAGGACAAAGGGCAAAAGGCAAAGGGAATTAGAGACAATACGGAAGTACAGGAGTTAGAGGAGATTGTTAAGGAAAAAGAGGAAAAGAAATTACCTTATATTGTTGTCATAATAGATGAGCTGGCTGATTTGATGATGGTGTCTTCAAAGGATGTAGAAGACGCCCTGACACGCCTTGCACAAATGGCAAGGGCAGCTGGGATACATCTCCTTGTCGCAACCCAGAGGCCATCAGTTGATGTTCTTACTGGAATAATAAAGGCGAATTTCCCATCACGAATATCCTATCAGGTTTCATCAAGGATTGACTCCAGAACCATCCTTGACTCAGTAGGTGCTGAAAGACTACTTGGAAAAGGAGATATGCTCTTCCTCCCTCCGGGGACCTCAAGACTGCAGAGAATACACGGTGCCTATGTATCAGAGGTAGAAATTAAAAAGGTGGTTGAATTCCTTAAAAAACAGCAGAAACCAATATATTTAGAATCCATACTAAAACCAAGAATAGATGAAGTAGCAGAAAAGGAAGGGGAAGATTCAGATGAGCTTTATGACCAGGCAGTCGCACTTGTAGCATCAACCCGACAGGCATCCATCTCAATGATACAGAGGAGACTCCGAATCGGCTACAACCGTGCCGCACGTATGATTGAGATTATGGAGAAACATGGTCTCGTAGGCCCGGCAGACGGTGCAAAACCGAGAGAGGTATATGTCCGTGATATTAACGATAGCGAAGCGATTAACACTTAGAAATCACTTAGCTGTAGTCTTTGATGTCTTTTCAGATGACTTCTTTGGGACTTCAGAAGTTTTCCCCTCTTTTTTAGCTTCCTTTATAGATTTACTTGCGTAATCTGTCTTATACCACCCTGTCCCTTTAAGGACAAATGAAGTATTGGATATTATCTTCTGAAGTTTGCCACCACATTCCTTACATTTCTTAAGCGGTTTGTCAGTTATTCTCTGGCTTATTTCAAATTCATGGCCACACTTGTTGCATACATATTCATAAATTGGCATTTGTAAGTTACCTCCCTTTGTGAATTCAAGACTATAATTTGGACTAATTTTTATAATATCAAATTTTTCATTTTATTGTCAAAGAACCCAAAAATTCAGATTATGATAAAAATCATAGTAAGGAAAATCCCATTTCAGTATATTAAAATTACATTCAACAATTTATAAGGAGGAAATAAAAATGAGCAGACCGACTGAAATTTTATCCAATGACCATAAGGTTGTATTGGAAAAGCTAAAACTTTTTGAGCAGACTGTCAATAATTTTAAGTCTCCAAATTCAAAGAAGGTTCTTTCAGATTTGAAGGTATTTTTCAGGAAAGAAGTAGATGTTCATTTCAAAAAAGAGGAGAATGCACTTTTCCCTGAAATGGAAAAATTTATTCCAAGAGATGAGGGTCCCATAGGGCAGATGCTGATGGAACATGAGGACCTTTATAAATATGAAGATAATTTTATTAATGGCATTGACCTGTTTTCAAAAGATGAAAACAACGATGAGGCACAAAAATTAATAAGGGAAAATGCAACAAACTATATCAACCTATTGAGAGAACATATCTATAAAGAAGACAATATGCTTTTCATGATGGCCGATATGCACCTTGAAGATGACCAGATAAATGAAATAATGAAAAAATTTGAGGACATGGATAAAGCCCAATAATTTATCCAATTTCCCCCTCAACCCTACGACAGGTCATAGGTCTCACTGCTGGTTAACTGAAGAAATACATCCTCTAATCCACTGGAGACCTGTGCCTGTTTTTGTAGGTTATTCATATTGCCGAGTGCGATAAGTTTCCCCTTATTAATTATACCTATCCTGTGACACATCTCCTGAGCGACTGACATTGTATGGGTTGACATGAATATTGTCACCCCGGATTTTGTAAGCTGTTTAAACATCTCTTTTACCTGTCTCATCCCCTTAGGGTCAAGACCCACCATCGGCTCATCAACTATAATAACCTTTGGGTTATGAATAAGGGCTGCTGTGATTACAAGCTTCTGCCTCATCCCGTGTGAATAACTCTCCACAAGCTCATTCTCAAAGTCTTTTATGGCAAATAGATTAAGAAGTTCTTCCCTCTTTTCTTTTACAAAATCCTCATTTACCTGATACAACTCAGCAATAAAATCCAAAAATTCTCCTCCAGTAAGTTTCTCATAGATAAAGGGTTTATCAGGTATATATCCTATTATGCCTTTCACCTTCTGAGGGTCCCTCTGGACATCATAGCCGCCTATTTCAATAGTCCCCTCATTTGGCTTAAGAAGCCCTGCGAGGAGTTTTATTGTTGTTGTCTTACCAGCACCATTTGGACCAAGAAAACCGAAACACTCACCTGCAGGAATGTTAAGACTAAGGGCAGAGACAGCAGTCAGATTGCCATAATGTTTTGTAAGATTTTTTATATTTATCATAAAAAATAATGGGACGCAGATTTTCGCAGATAAAATCAGATTTATTGCTGTTTTAACTTTGGAACAATGAAGCAATGAAATATTCTTTTTAATCCCCTAAATCAGCGTTAATCTGCGTTCTATTTTGTTTTAATTCCTCAAGATACCATTTTCTCCATCCATTAAACATAGATATAGCTTCTTTTGTCCTATAATCAGGATATGTCCATTCCAAAGTTGTAAAAGATTTTTTAATAAACCGATAGGTAAGCTCGGCATAAATACCATCTGCGAGATATAGTCTATGGGCATAGTTTTTTGTAGTAGCCAAGACAAGCTTTTCGGCATTTATATAGCCGGGGTCAATATTAATTTGCCTATTACCATTTGAAGAATCGGCAAATTCAGATTCCGTTTCATTTGTTATGAGCTTAATTTTCGGAATATTATTGACATTTATTAATTTTTTAAAGCTTATGAACTCCCTCATTAGCCCCTCTCCCATTTCTTTATTGTAATGTTTTGTAAAATTGAATGGGATTGGAATACTCTGATGATATATCTCCCCGAAGTTATCAATCAGTTTTATCTTTGCAGATTTTACTATTTCAATATTCCTATAAATCAATCCTGTAAGGAGCATCACAGGTTGTGGATACTTTATTTTGTCCATATTTTTTGCCACTGACTTTCACTGACTCATAAAAATCTCAAATCATTTTAAGTCTGTGTAAGTCGGCGGCTGAAATTTGTTTAATATCTTACACTGAAATCTTTAAACTCTCCTTTGTAATCATCCCACTTTACAGCCACATCATTTACTACTGCTCCCGGAGGTCCCTTGTGACACCATGTTATCAGCCTTTCTATCTTTTCCTTATCCCCTTCTGCAATTATCTCAACTGTTCCATCATGCTTATTCCTGACCCATCCCTTAACTCCAAGCATCTGTGCCTGATTTCTTGAATTTGCCCTGAAAAATACCCCCTGCACAATACCTGAGATAATTATATGAACCCGTGTATTCATTATAAATATTTCAGCCTTCATTTTTAAGTTGACTGCCAACTGCTGACATATCAACCGGTTTTCCAAATAATCGGGCTATAATTATGCTTATCTCATACAGAGCCAGCAACGGAATAGCCATTATAAACATGGTAAATATGTCAGGAGGGGTAAGGACTGCGGAAAGGATAAATATTCCCAGTATGGCATATCCCCTTTTCTGGGATAGAAATTCTGGGGTTGCTATGCCTATCTTGCTTAAGAAAAAAATGACAACTGGAAATTCAAATATGACACCAGAGCCTATCATAAACCTTCCAACAAAGGAGATATAGTTATTTACTGAAATCATCGGTTTTAGCTCGCTACCAGCAAAGCTTAAAAGGAATTTTGTTCCAACTGGCAGGACAATAAAATATGAAAAGGCTGCACCAATGACAAAGCATACTGTAGCCGAAATTACAAATGGAAGCGTATATTTCTTTTCTTTTTCAAGAAGTCCCGGTGCAACAAATGCCCAGAGCTGATAAATTATCACGGGGAAAGAAAGAAAAATTGCCACAAAAAATGCAACTTTAAGATTAACAAAAAATGCCTCTGTAGGACTGATAAAAATAAGTTTTTGATTCAACGGCTTCTGGACAAACCTCATAATATCTTCCGAATATGTGTAGCATACTCCAAACCACACAGTAATCGTAGCTATTATGATAATCAATCTCCATCTGAGTTCCTCTAAATGCTCTGTGAAGGGGAGTTTCTCTTCAGGGGTAACTTTTCTAATCTTTCTTTTTTTTACATCATGCCTATTTTCCACCCCCACCCTCCATTTCCTTAGATTTTTGTCCCTCTGGTGCCTTACCTTTTATATCCTTCATATCCTCTTCAATCACATCCTTCCTGTAAAGGTCAGTTTCAGCTGTGTTAATAGAATCCTTTACATTTCTTAATGCTTTCTGAAATTCTGCATAACCCCTCCCGAGTGCCATTGCAATCTCAGGAAGCTTATCAGGCCCAATCACAATAATTGCAATGGCAAGTATCACTATTAACTCAGGCATTCCTATTCCAAACATTTTTAAATCCTCCTGTATCTACTCTGAAATGATAATTTATAACTAACACTTTTTCAATGACTATTTTCCTGATTTTATCTTACCGAGAAATGAATTATTAGATGTGGTTAAACTGACTGACTGAACAACGATTGTGTCGTATGAGCAAAGATGGCAAATAAACTGCCACTCAATACACCAAAAATATACAGATTTTAATAATATGTCAAGGGTGTTATAATTATCCCCATTATGAGAAATTATATCATAAAAAGAATTTTCCTGTTTTTTCCTGTCGTAATAGGTGTAATAACACTTGTATTTCTCATAATACATCTTATTCCCGGCGACCCTGTAGAACTGATGCTTGGGGAGAATGCTCAAATCTCGGATAAAGAAAAATTACGAGATGACCTCGGTCTTAATAAGCCAATAATTGACCAGTATCTTACTTTTATGCTCAATGCCTTTAAAGGAGATTTGGGGAGGTCTATCCATTCGCAGAAACCAGTTTTTACAACTATTCTGGAAAGGTTTCCTGCAACATTAGAGTTGACGCTCTGTGCGATTCTCTTAGCAGTAATAATCTCCTTACCTCTTGGCATTATAGCAGCATATAGGCAATACTCTATATTTGATAACGGCTCAATGTTTTTATCACTCCTCGGCATTTCAATGCCCAATTTCTGGCTTGGTCCCCTTTTGATAATCTTATTCTCTATAATGCTCGGCTGGCTGCCTGTTGCGGGGAGAGGAAGTATAAGCCATATTATCCTTCCATCAATAACCTTAGGAACTGCACTATCTTCAATCCTCAGTCGGATGACCCGTTCAAGTATGATTGATTCCCTGAAGGAAGAATATGTAACAACAGCGAGGGCGAAGGGACTAAGTGAGAATATCGTAGTAATAAAGCATGCCCTTTCAAATGCAATGATACCAATTATAACCATAGTAGGGCTTCAATCCGGCGCCCTTCTCTCAGGTGCGATAATTACAGAGACAATATTTTCATGGCCCGGCATAGGGAGGCTTACAATACAAGCAATCAATACGAGAGACTATCCTCTGCTGCAAGGCTGCATACTCATTATCTCCTTAAGCTATGTAGTAGTAAATTTAATTACAGATATACTTTATGCATATTTTGACCCAAGGATAAAGTATGAATAATGAAAGTTCAAAGTTCAAAGTTCAAAGTTCAAAGTTAATATTTGTTGGAGGGTTTGTAATCTTATTCCTGATATTGACTGCCATTTTTGCACCATTAATGGCACCTTATGACCCAAAGGAACAGAATCTATATGAAGGATTAAATACGCCAGATTACAAACACCCTCTCGGACAGGATAGACTGGGAAGGGATATTTTAAGCAGAGTGATATACGGTTCCAGAATATCCCTTATTGTTGGAATATTAGTTGTAGGCATATCTTCCCTCATTGGTGTAGCTATCGGCTCTATTTCAGGTTATATCGGCGGAAAGGTTGATGAAATCATAATGAGGTTCTGTGATATTGTCCTTGCATTTCCGGGAATAATCCTCGCCATAGCCATTATGTCAGTATTGGGACC
>DNJG01000140.1 GCA_003489165.1 Nitrospinota bacterium
CAAATCCGACCTCAGCATCTTTATTGTCTTAAGGGTCTGGATGCCATCAAGTCCTGGTATCCATATATCAAGGAGGACAAGGTCAGGGGATTTAGACTTGATTATCTTCAATGCCTCTGAACCGTCCCTTGCCTTTAAAACAGAGAAACCCTCATCTGTCAATATGCCCTCCAGAGAGGATAGTATATTCTCTTCATCATCTATGATTAAAATATTACCTTTGTTCATTTTGGTCATTGGTCATTGGTCACTATTGACTAATGACTGAATTTATGCCGGCAGTTCAATTATAAATTTTGCCCCTCTTGGCTGATTATCCTCAATTCTTATGATTCCATCATGGTCTACCACTATCCTGTTTGCAATGGCAAGCCCAAGCCCTGACCCTTTTTTCTTTGTGGAAAAATATGGGAGGAACAGCTTGTCCTTATTTTCATCCGGTATCCCTATCCCATTATCCTTTACTTCAATCCTTACTGTTTTGCTATCCTTTGTCAGAGATGTATTAATTTCTATTATTCCATTGCCGTTTACAGCATCTATAGAATTTTCTATGAGATTTATGAATACTCGTTTGAGCTGTTCATGGTCTGCCTTTATTATATCTATTTTTGGATCATAGCTGGTTAAGAATTTTATCCCCTTCCTTATATCTTTGTAAAGGGCAAGTGTATCATCTATGATACGGTGTAATTTATACGGCTTTGGGTTAGGCTCAGGCATACGAGCAAATTTGGAAAATTCATCAACCAGTGTTTTAAGTCCCTCCACCTCCTGAATAATTACATTTGTGCTTTCATCAAATACCTCTGTAAAATCCGAAGAACCCTCCTTAAATTTCTTTTTCAATCTCTGTGTGTTAAGCTGGATTGGCGTAAGTGGGTTTTTTATCTCATGGGCAATGCCCCTTGCAACCTCCCTCCACGCAGCAGTCTTCTGAGCTTTTATGAGTTCTGTCAGGTCATCAAATACTATTACCATGCCGAGGTATTTCCCCTCTGTATTTTTCAAGGCAGCTGCATTTACAAGGAGTGTAATCAATCTCCCTGATACCATAATCTGAATCTGTCCGCTTGCACTCTCCTTTCCCGCCTCATTCATTCCTTTTATCATTACCCTCACAGGGTCTAAATATGATGCATCAAAAGCCTTTTTATATGACTTTCCCTTGACCTTTTTTGCCTGAATGCTTAATATCTTTGATGCAGCCTCATTTATGGTAGATACCCTCCCATGGTTGTCAACAGAGATTACACCAGTAGCGATATTTTCTAATACAGTCTCCATATAGCTCTTCCTCTGCTCCAGCTCAATGTTGGTCTCCTTCAATTCCTCATTTGCCTTTTCTATTGCAAGCTTCCCATCTTTTAAGTCAGCGGTCATCTGGTTAAACGATTCAACAAGCATTCCTATTTCATCATTTGCCTTGACAGTAATTTTAAAATCCAGATTTCCCTCTGCTACCGATTTTGTTGCCTCTGCCAATTCCTTTATCGGAACCGTTATGCCCTTAGCCAGATGAAACCCAAACCATATAGCCGAAAAGAAAATTAAGAGCGTGATAAGGAGAAGTGTTATTTCATAGCTCAGTTTTATTGGATATTTTAGGAGTTTTAGCTGTTTGTATTCTTCAAAGGCGTTAACAATATTCTCAATTTTGCTGACCATGTCCTTTGAGATGAACCATGAGACAACAGTTATCCCTCCTACCCCTTGGCCGTATTTTATGGGCGACGCCCCGACCACGAGATTCTTTTTGTCTATTAGTATAATCTCTGTTACATCTTCCCCGCTCAATGCCTTTTCAAGCAATTGATTTAATTTGTCATTTAGCATCTTTTCTTTAAGAGCAGATTCTATGGATTCGGCAATAAGATTCAGGCTACTGTCAAAAACAAGTATTCCATCAACCTTGTAATCAACCCTCTTTTTAAATACAGTATTTTTAAGATACTGGAGATTTTCTTTGCTCAGCATATTTTTCTCTAAAAAAAACTCATTCAGCATGTTTGCATATAGAAGTATATTTTTTCCCGAGCCTCCATAATAACCCTCCGCAACATCTAAAGAACCTTTCAGCGAGTTTTCTATCTGCTGATTGAACCAGTTATTTATGCTGTTTGTAAGGAGTCCGCTGGCTACCAGAAAGAGGAGAAGAGACGGAACGAATGTCAGGACTGCAAACGATAAGACTAATTTTGTCCTGAATCGGGCACCAATAATTCTCCATTTTCTATCAAGGTATAATTTAACTAAATTTTTAGCTACTATCAGCACTAATACAGACAGAAGGATTATGTTTATATTGACAAGGAGCAGAACTGCAATATTGCTGGCAATCGGTGTTGATATATGAGACTGCTGGATATAGACCTCAACCGCAGTCAAGACAATCAATAGCAAAAAGAGACCAAATACTATCCAGCGTGTTCTCTTTTTCTTTTTTCTGATGTATTCGTCAGAAAGGTAGTAATTAGGTAAATCTGAGCTATTTTGAAGAGGCATTTTCAATCAGCAGTAAATGGGGATGAGACTTCCCAATCGGTCGTAACATCCCAGAGTGATACGAAGAAGAGGATATAATTAAATGGGAACCAGAGTTTAATGGTTTTTAAATCTGCCTTTATATTTATGTAATATTTGCTGCCAGGGTCTGTTTGTTTTAAAGGGATAATCTTAATTGATTCTAAATTGGCGAGCCATTTTTTTAATTCATCAAGATCCTTTGTAACCTTTTCATTAACTAAAGTGGGCGAGGATTCAATGGTTCCAGGGTTCAATATTTTACTTTCACTTGTCCCTTCCCTCCCCTGACCCCTTAAATTCTTTTCACCATTCTTCTTATTGTCAGGAGATGGTATGGGTTCTTCTATCTCTTCACTCAATTTATACTCCTTCTTTAATACATCATATTTAACAGTTCTTTTAATTGTCTTTGAGTATTCAGTGCTGTCGGTCCACCCCGAACGATAACGCATCAGCTTAATATAATATGTAAAGGTGGCAGGGGCGCCACTGTGAATAATCTCCTCAATCTCTGGTGTAAAACCACCCTTTAGCTTTGCAGAGACAAACAGTTCGGGCGATGATTTAGCTACAGATATATCTGCTATAAACGGATTTGAGGCATACGAATAGCTTGCAGAAAATAAAAGGCAACAAACAAATATTAAACACCCGAATAAAATTTCCCTTAATATCTTCATATAGTTACACTAATCGTATCACAAATGAGCCTGATTTGTAATTACTTATTGATTTGTTTATATTTAGCCTTCCCTTTGTTCATCTTTGAAAAAATTTATAGTTTTTGAAATTCCATCTTTTATGGAATTTTTTGGTGTCCAATCGCATTCTGAATTTATTTTGTTGCAGCTTATAACACTCCTCCTCTGTTCCCCCATCTTTGCAGGACCATGGACAGGTTTTGCATCGGCTCCTGCGGTTTTAAGCATTATATTGCATAATTCATTTACAGATGTCTCTATACCGGTTCCAATATTATATATTCCATTGATGCCATTTTTTATAACCAGTACATTAGCCTCCACTACATCTTCAACGAATGTATAATCCCTTGTCTGTCCTCCATCGCCATTTATAATAGGCGGCTCTCCCTTTAGAATCTTTTTTGCAAATATAGCCACCACACCCGCCTCTCCATGGGGGTCCTGTCTTGGTCCATATACATTGGCATATCTGAGTATAGTGTGATTGAGATTATATGTCATTTTATAAAAATAGAGATATTTCTCTAAAGCAAGTTTTGATATGCCATAAGGACTCAATGGATTGGGGGGATGTTTTTCGTCTGCAGGAAAATAATCCTGCTCACCGTAGACAGCACCACCTGTAGAGGCAAAGATAAATTTTTTAATTTTATGCTTAACTGCCAATTGCAGAAGATTTAATGAACCGAGTATGTTCACATCTGCATCATAAATCGGGTCATCAACTGATTTTCGGACATCCATCTGAGCTGCATGATGGCTTATAATATCAATCTTATTTTCTTTAAATATACTCTCCAGCCCTTCCCTGTCTCTTATATCAATCTTATAAAATTTTGCCTTTGCATTTATATTTTTTACTTTCCCTGTTATCAGGTTATCTGCAATTATTGCCTGATGACCTTCTTTTATATATCTATCTACAATATTTGAACCAATGAAACCCGCACCGCCTGTAATAAGTATGTTCACTCAAACCTCCCGTAAAATAACAATTGACTATTGTCTATTTAATCTTCAATCATAATAGGTGCATTTGTTTGACAGGGGATTCTTTTGTGCCTGACTTTTTTGTCAACCTCGGTCTTCCCCCCTCGTCAAACTCCTTATTTTCCAGGTTATTAAGCACCTCTCTTGCCCTTTCTATAACCTCTTTAGGCAGCCCAGCAAGTCTTGCCACCTGAATCCCGTAACTCTTGTCTGCACCCCCCACTGCAATCTTCCTTAAAAATATTATCTCATCATTCCATTCCTTTACAGCAATATTGTAATTTTTTACACTATCAAGTGTCATTGATAGCTCGGTAAGCTCATGGTAGTGGGTGGCAAAGAGGGTTTTTGCCTTTGTATTATTATGTATATATTCCACCACAGACCACGCAATACTTATTCCATCAAATGTGCTTGTCCCCCTACCAATCTCATCAAGTATTATAAGACTCCTTGAGGTGGCGTTGTTTAAAATATTGGCAGTCTCATTCATCTCAACCATAAATGTGCTTTGGCCCTTTTGCAGATAATCCTGCGCCCCGACCCTTGTAAAGATTCTGTCAACAATGCCGACCTTCGCCTCCCTTGCAGGGACAAAAGAGCCTGTCTGGCTCAAAAGGACAATCAGGGCTACCTGTCTCATATATGTTGATTTTCCTGCCATATTGGGCCCTGTAATTATCATGATTTGATTGCTATGGCTATCAAGACAGGTATCATTAGGGACGAATCTTTCACCCTCAATTATTCTTTCTAAAATAGGGTGTCTTCCGTCTATTATCTCAATAGTATCATTCTCATTTATAGACGGACATGTATAATCATATCTACTTGCAACTTCGGCTAATGACGCTAACACATCAATCTCTGATATTATCCCGGCCATCTTCAGTATCCTCTTTCCCTCCTCTGCAATCCTTTTTCTTATCTCTTCAAAAATCTGATATTCTATACTCTTAATCTTTTCCTCTGCACCTAATATCTTATCTTCATATTCCTTGAGCTCCTGTGAGATATATCTCTCTCCTGTTGCTACGGTCTGTTTCCTTACATAGCCTTCGGGAACTTTTGATAAATGTTTTTTTGTTATTTCTATAAAATATCCAAATACCTTGTTATAACTAACTTTGAGATTGGCAATGCCTGTCCTCTCCCTCTCCCTTCCCTCCATCCGGACAATCCATTCTTTACCATCCCTGCTTATACTCCTCAATTCATCCAATTCCTTACTGTAGCCGTCCTTAATCAAACCACCATCCTTTAAAGACAGGGGTGGTTCATCTTTAATTGAAATATCTATAAGCTTCTCAATATCAGTGAGGTCATCCCATTCTGAAAGCATCCCTTTAAAAATCTCACTGGGGATTTTCTCTAAGAGTTCCTTTATAGTTTTTATGGGGGTAATAGAATTTTTTAGGGCAATCAGGTCCCTCGCATTTGCAGCAGACAGGGTAATGCGGGCAGTAAGCCTCTCCATATCAAGTATCTTGTTTAAATTATCCCTGATTTCTTCTCTTGTCCTGTGCGAATCTTTCAGTTTGCCTACTGTATCATGCCTCGTCTTAATTTTATCTGCATTAAGGAGAGGTTTTAAGAGCCATTCCTTTAGTCTCCTCCCTCCCATTGATGTAACAGTTAAATCTAATAATTCCAATAAAGACCCCTCTTTTGAGCCATCATAGCTTCTTCGGGTTAATTCAAGATTTCTCTGTGTGGAGAAATCAAGGTTCATATATTCATCGGACTTTAAAAGAGATATGCGGTAGAGGTGTGTAAGAGGGGACTTTTGTGTTGCCTTAAAATAATAGATTGCAGCGCCGGCAGCAGAGATAGCCAATGGCATCCCCTCGCACCCAAAACCGTCAAGGGAGACTGTCTTAAACTGTGATAGGAGTGTCTTATATGCATAATCATAATCATAAACCCACTCCTCACATGAATTGACAGCAGCAGAGAGTTCGGAGTTTATAGTTTGGAGTTCGGAATTATTAATAAAATTTTTTGGTATCAAAATCTCCTTTGGCTCTAATTTAAGAAGCTCGTTTTTAAGCCTCTTAATCAAATCTCCATTTGAGGCATCTGATGAATCAGAAAATTCCGCTATTCTAAAATCCCCTGTTGATATATCAATTACTGCAAGACCATATCCTCTTTGGTCAGGATAAAGGCTTATAAAAAAGTTATTTTCCTTTTCACCGAGGAGATGGGGATTCAGGACTGTCCCCGGTGTAATAACTCTGATTACCTCTCTCTTTACAACGCCTTTTACGGTCTTTGGGTCTTCCATCTGCTCGCATACTGCAACCTTAAAACCTTTTCTTATCAGGCGGCCTATATAAATATCAACTGCATGGTGAGGGACACCGCACATAGGGACAGGATTCTCCTTGTTTTTATCTCGGGATGTAAGTGTGATATTGAGGGCTTTGGATGCGGTTATTGCGTCATCAAAAAACATCTCATAAAAATCACCAATGCGAAAAAAGAGTATAGAGTCAGGATAATCCCCTTTTATATTCTGATACTGCTTCATTGCAGGTGTGGTCTCATTTTTCATAACGTCTTAATTCTATCATATTTTTTATGCAGTTCACCAATTCACAAGATTAACAAAAATGAAAAATGAAAATCTTGCATTAGCCTGTAAAAAATGGTAATTATTAAAATTATAAAGGAGATAAAGTGGAAGCTGATGTTGAAAAACTGAAAAAAATTGCAAGACAGATAAGAATTGATATACTCACAATGCTCGTTGAATCAGGCTCAGGGCATACAGGAGGTTCTCTCTCTGCCACGGACATTCTGACAGTCTTATATTTTTATAAGATGCGTTATGACCCGAAAAATCCTAAATGGGAAGAGAGGGATAAATTTGTCCTGTCCAAAGGTCATGGTGCACCTGCACTTTATGCCGTCCTCGGAAGGGCAGGTTATTTTGGTTTAGAGCATTTCCACACATTGAGAAAGTTGGGGAGTATTTTAAGGGGGCATCCGAATAGTGCAGTAACACCCGGAGTTGAGGTATGCACAGGCTCTCTCGGTCAGGGATTATCACAGGCTAATGGATTGGCACTGGCGGCAAGGCTTGATAATAAACCTACGAGGGTTTATGCGGTGCTTGGAGATGGAGAGACTGATGAGGGACAGGTCTGGGAGGCGGCGATGTCCTCAGCCCATTATAGAATAGATAATCTTTGTGCAATTTTAGACAATAACGGATTGCAGATAGACGGCACAAATAAAGAGGTCATGAATATTGAGCCGGTTGTTGAGAAGTGGAAGTCCTTCGGCTGGCATGTAATAGAAATCAATGGGCATGATATTAAGGCAATTGTTGATGCCCTTAATGAGGCAGAGAAAATCAAGGGGAAACCTACAATGATTATTGCCCATACTGTAAAAGGCAAAGGTGTCTCCTTTATGGAGAATAAGGTTGAGTATCACGGAGTGGCTCCGACAAGGGATGAGTATGAGAGGGCAATGAAGGAACTGGGGGCAAATTAAAGTGACTAAGATGCTTGGGACAAGGGATGTTTATGGGGATGTCCTTATAGAATTGGGGACAGGAAATAAGGATATAGTTGTCCTTGATGCTGATTTGGCAAGCTCTACAAGGACAGCAAAATTTAAAAAGAAATTCTCTGACAGGTTCTTTAATATGGGTGTATCCGAGCAGGATATGATGGGAACTGCCGCAGGGTTTGCCTCTGCAGGCAAGATTCCATTTGCCAGCACATTTGCTATATTTGCCACAGGGAGGGCGTGGGAACAGGTCAGACAGTCTATCTGTCTCCCAAAAATGAATGTAAAGATTGTTGCAACCCACGGAGGCATAACTGTCGGTGAAGACGGGGCATCACATCATTCTACTGAAGATATTGCACTTATGAGGGTGCTTCCAAATATGACAGTTATTATCCCTGCTGATGGCTATGAGGCAGGGGCTGCTATAAAGGCAGCAGTAAAATACAGGGGACCTGTATTTATAAGATTATCAAGGGAGAAATTTCCTGTCCTGTATCCTGAAAATTGCGAGTTTGAAATAGGGAAGGCAAAGGTTCATAGTATTGGCGAAGATGCCACAATCATCTCTTGCGGGTTAATGGTTCACATGTCTCTTGAAGCAGCCGAGGAGCTTAAAAAAGATGGTTTGAATGTAGGCGTTATAAATATGTCCACTATAAAACCCCTTGATACTGATGCAGTATTAAATGCGGCAAGAATCAGCGGTGCAATAGTTACTGCTGAGGAGCATTCTATAATTGGCGGGCTTGGCGGTGCGGTTGCTGAGGTATTATCAGAGAACGAGCCGGTTCCCTTAAAACGGGTCGGTATAAATGATAAATTTGGAATGTCAGGAAGCACAGTTGATTTATTGAAACATTACGGATTGACAAAAGAAACTGTTAAAGAAGCAGTTCATCATGTTATAAAAATGAAGGGGATAAGAGTCAGAGATTAATCTTTTACTAATCCCTAATCCCTGATATATGATTCAGTTATACCATGTCTCTAAAAGCTACAGCAATTATCAGGCACTCACAGACATAAGCCTCAGGGTAGAAAAGGGGGAGTTTTTATATATAACAGGGCCAAGCGGTGCAGGCAAGACTACCCTCCTTAATATTGTATTCTGCGGTGTAAAGGCTGACCAGGGGCAGATAATTGTAAATGGAAAGAATATCCTTAAACTAAAGGATTCCGACATACCATATTACAGAAGAGAAATCGGTGTGGTATTTCAGGATTTTAAACTCCTTCCTAAAAAGACAGTAGCTGAAAATATTGCCTTCGCACAGCGGGTGATAGGGGTAGGAAATAAGGAAATTAAAAAGAGGGTCTGGATGTTACTCAAGATGGTAGGGTTAAGCCACAAGAAAGATACCTTTCCTTTAAGGCTTTCAGGTGGTGAGCAGCAGAGGGTTGCAATAGCAAGGGCACTTATAAATGAGCCTCAGATAATCCTTGCTGACGAGCCTACAGGTAATCTTGATTACGATATCTCAATGGAGATAATGAAGCTATTTGAAGATTCCAATACAAAGGGCGCTACAATAATTGTTGCTACACATAACAGAGAGATTTTAAAAAACTTCCCTCACAGGATAGTTAAGTTGAATCAAGGGAGAGTAGTTACAGAGTGAGTATATCACCTGTCAGTCTTGACCTGCATCAGACAGTGATAAAAGGAGTGAAGCCCATTTTTTTCTTCCTCTATCTTTAAGACATTAAAAGCCTTTTTAAATAACTGCCTGATATCCTTTTTAGTAAAAAAATGGTCATAGTGGTTGTTATGAATCAGCCATTTTCTCTTTCGTTTCTCTCCTTCATAGTGCTTGAATTTTGTGCTGAACACTGAAAGAATAAAAAAAGCATCTTCTTTTAACACCATCCTGACATTTTCAATATATGTTTTCCAGTCCATCTTTTTTATATGATGGAGACAGCCATAATCTATAGCTATATCAAAAATATTGTGGGAAAAAGGGAGACTCAGTATATTACCAATAAAAAAATGGATATTTTTCTTAATCCCTTTTACTTTTGTGAATTTTTTTGCCTGTCTTATTGACAATAACTCCATATCAAATCCATAGGCATTATATCCATTTTCTGCAAAGAATATAGTATGCCTGCCCTCGCCGCAGCCTATATCAAGAATCTTTCCTTTGGGCTTTTCTTTTTTTATCTCTTTCAAAAATCTGACAACACTCCTTGTAGGTCTTTCTGTGGGCCATCCATGCTCACCTGTTTTATATGCCTCATTAAAAAATTTTCTTTGCCTTTTATATATCATTTTAGGGATACTATAGGATATTTATTGATTAGTCTTCAAGTATTTTTAAAAAATGAATAAATGAAAATTAATCTTCTATCTTTTTTACTGACAGCGATATTTATTTTTAGTAGTCCAGCAAAGTGCGAGCCACAAAAAAAAATGCAAATTATTGCTTTAGAAAAACAAATAACAACACAGAATAAGGGACATATCCTTACAAATACCGGTGTATGGTCGCCGGATAGTAATTGGATTGTATATGACACCCGCTCCGACCCGTCAGGTGATGTTTTTGACGGCTCAACTATTGAGGTGGTCAATATTCATACAGGCAAGGTTAAGGTGCTTTATCACTCAACTAATGGTGCATACTGTGGTGTTGCTACCTTTCATCCGCATGATAATAAGGTTGTCTTCATACTCGGCCCGGAACGTCCTACAGCCGACTGGCAATACAGTGCCAGCCACCGTCAGGGTGTTATTGTGGATGTATTTCATCCTGATATAGCAATCAATCTTGATGCCCGTGATTTAACACCACCGTTCACTCCGGGTGCTCTGCGCGGCGGTTCTCATGTCCATGTATGGGATGCTAATGGAGAGTGGGTCAGCTTTACTTATGAGGACCATACCTTGTCACAGTTTAAGGAGGAAACATCTGAGCATGAAATCAATCTCCGTAATGTGGGTATCAGTGCCCCACTTGGAAGAGTTCATGTGAAGAAAGAGCATCCAAGAAACCATGATGGCGAATTTTCTTCTGTAGTTGTCACCCGAACAACTGCAAACCCAAAGCCGGGTTCTGATGAAATTAAAAAAGCCTTTGAAGAAGGCTGGGTTGGGACAAACGGCTATTTGCGTTCTGATGGCAGTCGGCAGAGACGGGCACTGGCATTTCAGGGGAATATTGTTACAGTAAAGGGTGAAACAATTTCTGAAGTGTTTATTGTAGATTTGCCTGAAGATATAACCTTGTCGGGTGATGTGCCTATTTCAGGGACTGAAACAAGGCGGCCATATCCTCCAAAAGGGACTATACAACGCAGGCTTACATATACTGCCGACCACAAATATCCCGGCATAGAGGGACCTCGGCACTGGCTTCGCAGTTCACCTGACGGCTCACTAATAGCATTCCTTATGAAGGATAATGATGGAATTGTTCAACTATGGACTATTTCGTCAAACGGCGGAGAGCCTTTACAGCTCACACACAATCCATGGTCAATAGCATCAGCTTTTACATGGAGTCCAGACGGCAGTTATATTGCTCATGTTATGGATAACAGTGTGGCAATGACTGAAGTTGCTACTGGTAAAACACTCAGACTTACACCTCGCAGTGATGATGTAAATGCACCGAGGCCTGAAGCCTGTGTTTTTTCACCCGATGGCAAGAAGATTGCCTATATCCGCCGTGTGCCATCAGATGAAAAGGTTTATAATCAGATATTCGTAGTAACTTTGAAAAAAAATATGATTAAACCACTGAGACACTGAGGCACTGAGAAAAATATAAATATTTTAAGAAGTTTTTAATATCTCTGTGTCTCTGTGCCCTCTGTGGCAAAAAGGTATTTTAGAATGAAAAGTTTGGCAAATATTGATTTTATAATCCTGCTGATTTATCTCGCCAGCATGGTTGCAGTAGGCTTTTGGATAGGGCGAAAGAATCGCACCTCCGACCAATTCATGGCCGCTGGACGCTCTATTCCCGGTTGGGCAGTCGGTCTATCCATCTTCGGCACCTATGTAAGCAGTATCAGCTTTCTTGCTCTGCCGGGCAAGGCTTATGGCAGTAACTGGAATGCCTTTGTCTTCAGTCTTTCAATTCCATTTACAACATGGCTTGCAGTCTGCTATTTTGTGCCATTTTACAGACGCAATGGTGAAGTCTCTGCCTACACCCATCTTGAAAATCGTTTTGGACCATGGGCGCGGACTTATGCAGTGATTTGCTATCTTTTAACCCAATTAGCTCGGATGGGCACAATTATGTATTTACTGGCACTTGCACTGGCGCCAATAACGGGCTGGAATGTTGTCTCACTGATTCTTATTACAGGCATAATTGTTATTGCTTATACACTTGTTGGCGGTATGGAGGCAGTCATCTGGACTGATGTAGTGCAGAGTTTTATATTAATCGGAGGTGCGTTTGCATGTGTAGTAATACTATTTTTCGGGATGCCGCAGGGATATAGTCAGATTTTTCAGATTGCCGCCCGGCATGACAAATTCAGTCTTGGCAGCTTTAGTATGAGCATATCAGAATCAACATTCTGGGTTGTATTTATTTATGGTATCTTTATAAATCTTCAAAACTTTGGCATTGACCAGAGCTATGTCCAGCGTTATGCCGCTGCACGGACAGATAAAGAGGCTGTAAAGAGTGTCTGGCTGGGTGGATTGCTTTATTTGCCCATCTCTGCACTCTTTTTCTTTATCGGGACACAGCTCTTTGCATATTATAATACTCAGCCTCAGCTTCTGCCGGCAGAGACTAAGCCTGACCAGGTTTTCCCCTATTTTATTGCAACAGGCCTGCCGATAGGTGTCGGCGGCCTTGTAATAGCCGCAGTATTTGCCGCTGCCCAGTCCACACTCTCAAGCTCCATCAATTGTTCTGCCACACTGATTCTCTGCGATTTATACAAACGCTATATCCGTCCATGTGCCACCGAGAAGGAGTCCATGTTCATACTTCGCATAGCAACTTTGTTTGTCGGTATTGCTGGAACACTTACTGCTCTGGCGATGATACATGTAAAGAGCGCACTTGATATGTGGTGGGAGCTTGCGAGTATATTCAGCGGCGGCATGCTGGGATTATTTCTGCTTGGCATCATATCCCGCCATGCAAAAAATCCTTCTGCAGTAACAGGTGTCATTATTGGCGTGCTGCTTATTTTCTGGATGAGCCTGTCACCGGCATGGACAGGAGATTTGGCTCGCTTCAGCAGTCCATTTCACAAATTCATGGTTATTGTTGTAGGGACACTGACAATCCTACTGGTGGGACTACTAATAAGCCGATTGATACCTAAGGCAAAGAGGAAGGGGTGAATCACGGATTTTGGGGCACTTCTAATTGTTTCATCAAATTCACCCCGTTAGAAGTAATAGGTAATTTCTAACGGGGTGAACTTGACAAAAGGTTTTTTGGGTATATATTTAAAACCGTAGAGATTATTTCTTGTCTCATGGGTTCAGCCAATATTTATTAAGATAGGAGGGGAGGGATAATGAAAAAAGATAACAATATTGTTCTGGAGATTTTAAAACAGGCAATGGAATCTGAAAAAGAGGGATATGAATTTTATATCCAAGCCTCCGCAATTACAAAGGATCCAAAGGGGAAGGAGATGTTTAAATATCTGGCAAGAGATGAAACAGACCACTTTAAGACCCTTGAGGATGCGTATAACAGATTGAAGGGTGGTGAAGGGCAGGGTTCTAATACAATTGGGCATAAACAGAAGGAAAAGGGGTTTTTGATTGATAGCAGCCTCCTGCTCAAGGGGGATAGCGGAGATTTAAAGGCATTGAATATAGCCATGAAAATAGAGGAGGAAGCTCAAGAGTTTTATGCAAAGTCTGCCGAGAAGGCAAAGCAATCTGATATCCGTGATATATTTTTAAAACTATCAGATATGGAGAAGAATCATTATGATCTCCTTA
>DNJG01000004.1 GCA_003489165.1 Nitrospinota bacterium
AGAAACATTGGCAAATGGGGGGGAGCTGGCAGAGTTGTTTATAGAAGATTCGGCATCCACCAGTATAGTCTGTGAGGATAATAAGATTGAGCAGGTGATAAGCGGCAGGGACATTGGGGCGGGTTTGAGATTGATATATGATAAAAAGACTGCCTATGCATATACAAATGATATTAATGAAGATTCTCTCCTTACTCTCGCAAAAAGGATCAGGAGTGCCGCGAAGGGGAATAAAGAGACTGTATTGGATATGACTGTGAGGAGACCTCATATTGATTTCCCAATCTTGAAAGATGTTGAGGATGTTGCTGCAGGTAAGAAGATTGAAAAGGTGAAGATTGCTAATGAAACAGGAAGAAGATTTGATAAGAGGGTAAGGCAGGTAAAGGTCATGTATCAGGATGGGAGAAGGAAGGTAATGATAGCAAACTCTAAAGGAGAACAGGCGGAAGATGATAGATGCGGTATTGTATTTGTTATGCATGTAATTGTATCGGATGGGACAACAATCCAGACGGGATATGAGTCTGCAGGCGGGTTTATGGGTTTTGAACTTTTTGATGACGAGTCTCCTGATAAGGTGGCAAGGGCGGCGGCAAATAGGGCAATTATGATGCTTGAAGCTGAGAAGGCTCCAGCAGGAGAGATGGCCGTTGTCCTCTCAAATGAGGCAGGAGGGACAATGATACATGAGGCAATAGGACATGGACTTGAGGGGGATTTTATTCAACAGGGGTTGTCTGTCTATTCAAAAAAACTGGGAGAAAAAATTGCCTCTCCTCTTGTTACAGTAATAGACGACTCTACCCTTCCTGCGAAGAGGGGTTCTTTCAGATTTGATGATGAAGGGACTCCATCGCAGAGGACAGTCCTTGTGGAGGACGGGATACTTAAACAATTTATGTATGACAGATTAAGCGCAATGAAGGGTGGAAAATCTTCAACTGGAAACGGGAGGAGAATGTCTTATAAATACCGCCCAATACCGAGGATGACAAATACATTTATTGCCCCCGGTAAAATGGATTCTGCCGAAATCGTGAAATCCGTAAAAAAAGGACTCTTTGTAAAAAAGATGGGTGGTGGAGAGGTAAATATAGTCAACGGGGATTTTGTATTTGAGGTGAGTGAGGGCTATCTTATTGATGATGGTAAAATCAAACAGCCTGTCCGGGGTGCAACACTGACAGGAAATGGACCAGAGGTATTAAAAGAGATAGATATGGTTGGAAATGACCTCGGTTTTAGCATAGGGACATGCGGTAAAGACGGTCAGGGCGCCCCTGTCTCCGATGCCCAGCCAACAATAAGGATACCAAAAATCGTAGTGGGAGGGACAAAAACCTAAAATAAGCTTGATTTATTATAATCTGTGAGATAGAATAGCACAAGTATGTTGAGCAAAAGGAAAATGTAATGTTCATGCGGATTCAATTTTACTTGTTCTCCGTATTTCTAATTTTTATTATTTTATCAATTTCCCATCAAGCATTTTCTCAAACTCAATCATCCCATCTCAAACAGGGTATTGCCGATCTTAAAGAAGAAAATTACGAAGAGGCAATAGAAGATTTTAAAAAGGCGAGGGAATTAGACCCTACCTCTTCAATAGCAGCATACTACCTCGGTATTGCCTATAAAAAGATTCAGGATTATAAAGAGGCAAAGAATAACCTTAAGGACGCATTGAGCCTTGAACCAAGGGTCAAAGAGGCAGTTGTTGAACTTGCCGATGTTCTATATCAGCTATCAGAGACAGAAGATGCATTAAAAGAGCTTGAGATTGCCGAGAATCAGGGTATGGGGACGCCACAGACCACATTTCTGAAAGGGCTGGTATTACTAAAACTTGGGAGAGAATCAGATGTAGTGATAGAAGACAATGCCATCATATACAAAGGAAAAAACTATTCATTTACCAAAAATGACGACGGGACTATAATAGTAGAAGAAGGTCCTTTAAGCGGCAGAAGGTTTTATATTGCTTTTCCAGAGGCAATAGAATTCTTTAAAAAGGCAAAATCCATGGATGAAAAACTTACCACCTCTGCAGACTACCAAATCGCAATGGCAAACATGCAGGAAGGAAACTTAACCGAGGCAAGGGATATCTTAAAGGAGATTGTAATCCGCGACCCAAATGCAGACATTGCCCAGTTTGCAAACCAGTATATAGAGGCAATAACAAAAAGGATTAAAAAAGAAAGACCATATAGATTTACAGCAGGCATTCAATATCAGCAGGATGATAATGTTATATTGAAACCAAGCGATGTAACAGCATCAGCAGGCATATCAGGGGAGTCTGACATTGCAGGTATAGCTAACCTAAGGGCAGAATATATCCCAAAACTGAAAGCCCCTTATGGGTTAAAGGCACAATATTCCCTATATCAAAACATGCATGGAAGACTAAAGAATTATGATGTCCAGAGCCATTCTGTTGCCCTTGTCCCCAATTACAACTTTACAGGCAGTTCAATAAGTCTTCTTACAAGCTATAACCTAACCCGTGTTGCCAATATTGATTACCTAAAAACAATTACCCTCTCACCAACCTATACATTTTTTATTAGTAAAACTCAGTTTGCCACTGGCTCATTAAAATATCAGGATAAAAAATATGTAAAAGCCCCTGCAAATGCTGATGAAGACAGGGAAGGAAATGATGCCAATATTGGCGTTTCATGGTTTTATCTCCTGGCTGAGAACAAAGGATTTATAAATGCAAGATATGAATATGACAGAGAAGATACTAAAGGGAAAAACTGGAAATACAATGGCAACAGGGCAGGACTGAATCTCCTCTATCCGCTGTTTATCCCTCTTATTTTCAAAGAGGGAGCAGCAGAGTTAAAATTAAATATTGGCGGGGAGGGGTATTCACAGAGTTTTGACAACACCCATACAACATTTTTAAAAAAGAGGACAGATACTACATATACATTTAATACGATGCTTTCATATACCATATATAATGACATAGATATTCAGCTCCAATATGCCTATATCCGCACAGATTCAAATATATCAGTTTATGGCTATAACAAGAATATGGTAACTATGGGAGTGGAGGGAAGGTTTTAAGAGAATTAAATATGTAGGTATTTATGAAGATGACAAATTTTATTAATCAGCGAAAACCAGTTAAATCTTCGTTATCTGCGTTCTATCGGATTTCTATTCTTTCCTTAGTCTTTACCTTAATCTCAACCTTAACCTATGCCGACACAGTTGGCTTTTTCTCAAAGGTAGAAGGGAGGGTTGACATACTTAAGGAAGGTGATACAAGGGCTGTCCCTGTCAAAGCAAATGACAATGTATCAATGGGGGATATAGTCAGGACAAAAAGTGATGGAAAGACTGAGATTACATTCAAGGATGACACAACAGTAAGAATAGCGCCCAAAACCCGCTTGAAGATAGACGAATACACATTCAATCCTGATAACAGCAGAAACAAAGGGGCATTAGGTCTGTTCAGAGGCAAAGTAAGAGCAGTGGTATCAAAGACAAAGGGCATAATCCCTGTAGCAATAGGCGCCTCAACCTTTAATGTCAACACACCAACAGCAATAGCAGGAGTAAAGGGGACAGATTTCTTTGTATTCTATGATAAGGGTATAACAGGAGTCATCTTCAGGGAAGGTCAGGGTTTTGTAGCCAATCCAAATATGCCTGAACAGGTTGTAAATGTAAATGCAGGACAAATCACATTTATAAAAATAGATGCCCCTCCCTTACCGCCAAGGCCAGCATCAAATATAGAGATGGCACAACACACAAAGGATACAGCACCAGCAGAGAAACCAAAGGAAAAGAAAGAAGAAGGACAAAAGCCCAAAGAAGAAAAAACCCAAATGAAAGAAGCAAAAGCAGAAACTAAGAAAGAAGATAAGAAAGAGGATAAAAAAGAGGCAAAAGGTGAGGAAAAGGTAGCTGAGAAGAAAGAAGAAAAGGGGGCAGAAGAAAAGAAGACAGAAGAAGATAAAGCCGAAGTAAAAGAGGCAAAGACAGAAGCAGGAGAGGTAAAGGAAGAAAAATCTGTAGAGGATAAATCAGCAAAAGTTGAGGCGAAAGGAGAAGGAGAGAGACCAGCAGGTGAAGAAGCACCTCCATCGGTTGAGGGTGGAGGAGGAGAAGCGGCTTCGGCTGGAAACACATCGGTTATTGATAAGTCATCATCTGTAGAGACTTCTGGTGTTGACCTTACTGTAGGTGCAGTAGAATTAGGCACACCTGCTGCGGGTGGTGAGGCATTTGGTTATACACCGCCGGCAGATATTGCTGCCGTAACAGAAATAATAGCAGCAACAAATACGACAACCGACACAATAACTGATACGGCTACACTATTACCTGTTACCGAGACAGTTCCCGAGACTTTGAAGCCAGCCAGTGTTCATATGGATATTACATTTGGGAGGAGATAGGGAGAAGGGAAATTATAAAGGCATTTAGACAGGCGTAACAAGATAAACAGGATTAAATTTTATTTTATCCTGTATATGCTCTAAAATTAGGTTTTTGTTCTTTATGGAAAATACAGATTTTATTAATCAGCGGAAATCCGTTAAATCTGCGTCATCTGTCTTTATACTACACGCAAACAGGTCTGTGTTCTATTACTGCCTACTCCTTACTGCCTGCTGCCTGCTTGTCTTATTTTCTGCCTGTGGCAGTGGAGATGGAAGCTTAACTTCCGGGTATTCAGGACATGCAAAAATCGTTATGAAGCTTAACGACAAGCCCACCGATGCACAGCTTAAGGCAGGTATGTTTAAGACTATACCGCCTGGCATTACCAAAATAACCATAACAGTTACATCTCAGGACGCTAAAATGGACACGGTGAAAGGCGATATTCCTCTTGATGGCTCCGAGCTTGTGCTTTTAGTCCCGGCAGGTCAGAACAGGGTATTTCAGGCAGATGCCTACAATGGAACAACTTTGACATATTCCGGGATTACTGTCCGTGACCTTACAGAAGGCGAAGAAGTATGGCTTCCTGTAACACTATATCCTCTTGACGAGATATCGCCGACTGTCTCATCGGTAAGCCCTGCAAACAATGCAGCAGGAGCTGCAATTAATACAGCCATAACAGCCGCATTCTCCGAAATAATGTATTCATCTATGATTACAACAGATACATTTACACTGAAGGACAGCAGTGATAATGCTATTTCAGGCACAGTAACCTACTCTGACACAACAGCCACATTTACACCATCAAGTAATCTCTCATACAGCACAACCTATACGGCAACGATTACCACAGATGCAGAGGATTACGCAGGGAATAATATAACATCTGATTACACATGGAGCTTTACAACAGGCTCAGCACCCGATACCACAGCGCCGACAGTTTCATCCACAAGTCCTGCAAGTGGCGCTACAGGAATTGCAATCAACACATCAATTACTGCTACATTCAGTGAAACAATAGATACCTCTACAATTACAACTGCTACATTTACAGTAGGTGGTGCTACAGGTACAGTAACCTACTCTGGCACAACAGCCACATTTACACCATCAAGCAATCTTTCATACAGCACCACATACACAGCTACGCTCACAACAGGAGTAAAGGATAGTGCAGGGAATGCAATGGCGGCAAACTATACATGGNNTTTACAACAGGCTCAGCGACTGTTACCACACTTAAAGCTGACTATCAGTTCCAGAACACACTCGCAAGTTCTGTAGGAACAGCCCCTGTGTTAATCAACTTAGGTAGCAATACTTTTGGGACTACTACAGTGGACAGTATTACACGCACTGTCCTGAACTTTACCCAAGGCAATGGGTTATCACTTTCCCCGACAACTGATATTATTTCAAATAGCACTTACTCAGTGGTGGTTTTATTTTCTTTTACTAATATTAGTGGCTATTGCCGAATTTTGGACTTCAAGAACCAAGGTAGCGATAAGGGACTGTATAATTACAATGGCAATCTGAATTTTTATAACATTGCAATTGGCTCAGGTACTCCCATTACTGCAAACTCTTTTGTTCAGGTAGTCCTCACCCGCGACTCTTCAAAAAATGTGGTTGGATATGTGAATAGCACACAGCAGTTTTCATTTGTTGACTCGTCTGATGATGCTTTGATTGACACCAATAACATCTTACGCTTCTTCCGGGATGACCTTGTTGTTTCCGGCGAAGCCTCTGCCGGGTCAGTAGCTCGCATTCGTCTATACAATGTCGCTCTTTCTGCTGCTGAAGTCAGTGCACTGGACCGTCTCCCATCATCACTAATGGGAGGCTCTATCCAGAGCACTGCTTTAAATCTTACAAGCGCCAATGCTGCGGTTACTACCTTTGCCGGCTCTGCTGGCACTACTGGCTCAACTGATGCCACAGGCACATCTGCAAGATTTAAGTATCCTTATAGTATAACCACAGATGGGACAAACCTATTTATAGCTGATTCAAGTAACCACACTATCCGCAAGATTGTAATATCTACTGGCGTT
>DNJG01000116.1 GCA_003489165.1 Nitrospinota bacterium
GGCAAAAGTAGAAGCAATAGATAAAGAAGGGTTTGGTTTTATCCCTTTTTACGAAACTGGCAGACTTGATTTTACAGAAGAAGAGGCGAAGGTAAAAATGGATGCGAGGTTGAAAAGAGAAAGAGAAGAGCTTGAAAGGAAAAAGGGTGAATTTCAGACTCAGGCAAAGGAAAGATGGATGGGTGATTTCTGGATACCCCCTCCAATTAATCCTCCGTTGGTATCTGCTCTTAGGGAATTTCCAAAAGATCTCTTCGGTTATCCTGATTGGAGTATGGCTGTAAAAAGAGGTATTATAAATCCATTAGATTCAATTAAAGGGGAGAGGGTCAAAAAAGATGATGAAGAGTTTAATCAAGATATAATATTTGAGATAAGTGATAGAATGATGGCAAATGTCCGTTTTCCACATACCACCCATAATTATTGGTTCTCATGCAGGGTATGTCACCCTGCTATATTTATACCTAAAAGAGGGGCTAATGATTTTCAAATGAAAGATATTTGGGAGGGAAAATTCTGTGGACGATGCCATGGCAGGATTGCATATGCACCTAAGGGATTTGAAAACTGTATCCGCTGTCACAGTGTGAGGAGAGAGAAAGTTGGTTTTTAGTAGGAAATTGTAAAAATTCGCCACAGAAGGCATACCTCAGTTCAATAAGGAAGTGCAACACTTAGGAAAGGAAGGTATCCTAAGTGAATGCACAAACAAACATATAAACATCTCTCCAGCGAAGAGAGAGATCATATAGCCATTCTTCGCGCTCAAGGCTTCAAAGCAAGTGAAATAGCAAGACTCATAAATCGTGATAATGGCACTATTTCACGAGAGATAAGGCGCAATAAATCTCCGGTCTATGATTGCTATCTGCCTCATAAGGCAGATGAACGCGCAAAAGAACGAAAATGCAAATCAGGTCAGAGACCGAGATTAAAAAACAAAGAGATTATGTCCTATACAATCGAAAAACTGAAACTTGGTTGGTCCCCTGAACTCATCTCGGGACGATGGTCTAAGGAGCATCCAAATGTCTCCATAAGCCATGAGGCCATATACCAGTTTATATATAACAAAGAGCAGCGCAAACAGGAAGACTTAACGATTTATCTCCCCCGCAGCCATAGAAAAAGGCTTCGACGCGGACATTCTCGCAAACATAGTAAAAGCCATATCCCAGAGCGTATTTCCATTGAAAAGAGGCCTCATTATATCGCAAAACGCAAGCAACAGGGGCATTGGGAGACCGATACCGTTGTGTCTCGTCAAAGCCTTGCTGCTTTAGCCGTTCTCCTGGAGCGCAAAAGTAGAATCATTCACCTTAAAAAGATCAAACAAAAGTCTTCTAATCTATTCTCTCGTGCTATTGAGGAGCGGCTAAAGTCGTATTCCTCTTCTCTGAAACGGACTATAACCTATGATAATGGTTCAGAGAATGTGGAGCATCTTAAAACCAATAAAAAACTTGGAACAAAATCCTATTTTTGCAACCCTTACCACAGTTGGGAAAAGGGGGCTGTTGAAAATGCCGTTGGTCTTATTAGACGATTCTTGCCTAAGAAGACCGATTTTGCTACAGTTAGTAGTCACAAGATAAAATATATTGAATCTTTATTAAATAACAGGCCTCGCAAGTGTCTTAATTACAAGACACCTTCTGAGGTCTTTAACTCAAGTGTTGCACTTGCTCGTTGAATGTGGCATAGAAAATACAGAGAAAAAGCAATCTTTTTTAAAACAGATATACAGTGATTATTTGTGGTTTTTATTTTTCTCTGTGACCTTTGTGTTTTCTGTGGCTAATTAATTTTTTGTTCTCAAATAAAGGATTTACTGATAATGAACTACAGCGAACTTATTAAAAATATTGAAAAGGGATGGCTAAATCCTCTCTATCTTTTTCATGGGGATGAAGGATTTCTGATTGATGAGGCGGTTAAAAAGATAGTGTCAGTTATAGTTGAACCTTCTAATAAGGATTTTAATCTGGAGTTTTTAAGAGGAGGGGAGACCACTTGTGAAGAAATAGTCAGCAAAGCACAGACACTTCCATTCATGGGAGAGAGGAGGGCAGTAATTGTTAAAGGTATAGATGAAATAAAGGTATCAGGTGTAGAAAGATTAATAGAGTATTGTTCAAATCCATCTCCGACAACCACCCTTATACTTACCGGACATAAAATTGATGGCAGAGATAAATTATATAATACTATCTTAAAAAATGGTGTAGTAGTTCAGTTTAAGTCATTATATGAGAAGGATACAACAGGATGGGTGATGAAAATTGCAAAAGAGTCAGGATATAGAATTGATAATAATGCAAAGGATTATCTGCTAAGTATTGTAGGGAGTAATCTTCAGAGGCTGAAAAATGAACTGGAAAAGATATTCACATTTAAGGGGAGTAACAAAGATATAAAAACAGACGATATAAAGATGATGGTTGAAGATACAAAGATAGAATCAATCTTTGCCTTTACAGATTCAATAGGCTCAAAGGATATTAATAAGGCTTTCAAATTTCTTGATAAAATGTTTAGTCAGGGAGAGATGCCTGAGAAAATA
Organism: Nitrospinota bacterium; assembly: GCA_003489165.1. Taxonomy (GTDB): domain Bacteria; phylum Nitrospinota; class Nitrospinia; order UBA9942; family UBA9942; genus UBA9942. Next base: position 2,567 of record DNJG01000116.1, read on the forward strand.
GTTGGCATGATTGCTCGGCAGTTCCGCCTTATTCTGCTTACAAAGGTTTATCGGGAAAATGGAGCCCCTTCATCTGAAATACCTGCAAAGGCAGGTTTTGCCCCATTTCTCTTAGATGGCTATCTAAAACAGGCTGCTAAATATACTTTAACAGAACTTAAGGATAGCTTTTACAAGGTTCAAGCAGCGGATGTCAAAATTAAAACATCCGATATATCTAAGAAGATTATTATTGAAAAACTCATTTTTGATCTATGCAGTAGCAGTTTTTACGCCAACAGAATTGACCAGCTTGTATAGCCTTGAGATCTTCCTTGACCCCGTATTCCTGTGGATTATCCCTTTTGAG
>DNJG01000048.1 GCA_003489165.1 Nitrospinota bacterium
GCGGATTTTACCCCACTAATTGTTGGCTTATTAGTCTTTTTCTCAAGCCTTATTTCATTAAGAATTGGTATATCAGTAGCAATAATAGAGATTCTTTTGGGGGCTGTCTCTGGAAATCTGGGGCTTAAGACTGAAGAGTGGATGCTATATCTGGCAAACTTCGGCGGAATTATTTTAACCTTTTTGGCAGGTGCCGAGATTGACACACGATTAATGAGGGATAAATTTAAAGAGAGTTTTCTTATTGGTGCATTTTCCTTTTTAATTCCTTTTATCGGCGCATTCCTTTACACATACTATGTTATAGTCTGGAGTCTTCCTGCATCTTTGATTGTCGCTACCGCTCTATCAGAAACCTCTATCGCTGTCGTTTATTCAGTCCTTATAGAAACAAATCTTTCAAAAACAGAGATTGGCAAATTGATTATGGCATCCACCTTTATAACAAATATGTGGGTTGCACTTACATTGAGTGTCATATTTATAAAACCGACCCTATTTACAGTCATTTTCATTATAGTCTCCATATTCGTAATAATACTGGCAACCCGATTCTCCCATCAGGTCTTTGATAATCCAAAATTAAAAAACAAGGTAATTGAGCCTGAGATAAAATATATATTCCTCCTGTTGCTGATATTCATCTATTTCGCAAATTTAGGAGAGGGGCACGCAATACTGCCTGCATTCGTTTTGGGACTAATGATGTCAAAACATTTTACTGAGACATCCGGGACGAAGGTCGTAAAGAACAGGTTAAGAACCGTTTCCTTTGCAATTATCACCCCCCTCTTTTTCATTGTCGGGGGCTTAAAGGTCTCATTTCCATTGATTATGTCAGCTTTCGGGCTTTTCATTGCCCTTTTTATCATAAGACAATTGATGAAATTTATTGGTGTTTACTTCCTTACAAAAAGATATATTCCCAATGGAAATATTTATACAACACTTTTAATGAGCACAGGCTTAACATTCGGGTTAATCGCAAGTGTATTCGGCTTAAATTCAGGTTTTATAAATCAGGTACAGTATTCTGTTTTGACAGGTGTGCTTATTGCGAGTGCAGTGATTCCAACCTTTGTTGCACAGAAATGGTTTATGCCGCTTCACTCGGAAGATATATTAGATTCGGAATAACAAAGACCTGATTTTCTGGCGAAAGGATTTAGTGAAATGAAGAAATTACTCATTGTTATTGTAATTATATTGATAATCGGCACAATTGCATTTGTCTCATTCAAAGACAAAAAAAATGAACCAAAATTCAAAACCGACAAGGTCATGAGGGGAAATATTGAGTCAGCTGTTACTGCCACAGGCACCGTAAATCCAGTCACAACGGTTTTAGTAGGGACCCAGGTATCAGGGACTATAAAAAATATTTATGTGGACTTCAACTCACCTGTTAAAAAAGGAGAGGTAATAGCACAGATAGATGATGCACAATTCGTGACAAAATTGAGACAGGCAGAGGCTAATCTTGAGTCTGCAAAAGCAAGTGCTGAGAATGCAAGGGCAAATATAGAAAACCTCAAGGCACGGCTCAATGCCTCAAAGGCAGATATAGACAAGGCACGGGTTGCCTTAACAGATATCAGGACAAACCTTGACAGAATTAAAAAACTCTGGGAAGAAAGGCTTGCCAGTCAGAAGGATATGGATAGCAGCCAGAACAGTTATGATTCACAGATTGCCCAGTTGAAGTCTACGGAGGCAACGCATGATTCAAACATTGCTCAGTTAAATGCCGCAGAAGCCCAATATAAAACCTCTCTGGCACAGGTAAAGCAGAGCGAGGCAAGTCTTGATACAGTTAGATTAGATTTAGAGCATACACGGATACTTTCACCTGTCAACGGCATAGTAGTTTCCCGTAATGTTGATGTCGGACAGACAGTTGCTGCAAGCTTCCAGACACCTACGCTTTTTAATATCGCCGAGGACATGACAAAGATGCAGATATTAAGCAATATCTCCGAAGCAGATATAGGTAAAATCAAAGTTGGGCAGCCTGTAGAGTTTACGGTAGATGCCTATCCCGACACTATTTTTAAAGGCAATGTGTCAGAGGTCAGAAATGCACCTATAACTATCCAGAATGTAGTAACTTATGATGTAGTGATCAAAATAGATAATCCAGAGCTCAAGCTTAAGCCGGGCATGACAGCAAATGTCTCAATAAGTGTATCAAATAGAAAAGATGTTATTAGAATACCAAATGCTGCCTTGCGGTTTAAACCAACTGAGATGCAAAACAAAGTTACTGAAAGGGGAGCCGGCATCTGGATAATAGAAGATGGAAAGCCAAAACAAATAAAGGTGATTACAGGTATAAGTAATGGAAATTATACAGAGTTAATCTCCGGGGATATAAAAGAGGGTCAGGAATTGATTGTAGAATCCCTTATAAAAGCCAAGTCACAGCCCCAACCGAGAGGTCCAAGGATGTTCTGATATGGCAATTATTGAGACACGGGAGATTACTAAAGTCTATAAGATTGGCGATATTGCTGTTAATGCATTAAATTCAGTTTCACTCCTCATAGAAAAAGGGGAATTTGCAGCGATAATGGGACCTTCCGGTTCCGGCAAATCTACTTTCATGAACATCCTCGGATGTCTTGATAAACCCACAAGTGGGAGATACTTACTTGAGGGTGCCGATATTTCCGGGCTTAGAAAAGATGACCTGTCAACAATAAGAAATAAAAACATAGGCTTTGTTTTTCAAGGTTTTAACTTGCTGCCAAGGACATCCGCCATTGAAAATGTTGAATTGCCTATGCTCTACAATAGTTTTTCAGCAAATGAGAGGAGTCAGAGGGCAGAAGCCGCCTTAAAGAAAGTAGGGCTATCAGGCAGAGAAAATCACCATCCAAATCAGCTTTCAGGGGGGCAGCAACAAAGGGTCGCCATAGCAAGGGCACTTGTAAACAATGCTTCCATTATCCTTGCGGATGAACCGACAGGTAATCTTGACACTAAGACCAGTGCCGAGATAATGGAACTCTTTACAAAACTGAATACCGAATCAAATATTACAATAATACTTGTAACACATGAGCATGACATAGCCGCATACAGCCGTCGTATAATAAAATTTCTTGATGGATATGTGGTAAGTGACGAAACAAAAACCTGATAAACCACTGAGACACTGAGGCACAGAAAAAGACAAAAAATAAAGACACTGAAAGACACAGATAAATTATGATTAACACAGAAATAAAAAACCATAAAAATCATAAATAATCAGTGTCCATCTGTGTCAAAAAAGATTAGTTTTTTCTCTGTGTCTCCGTGCCTCCGTGGCTAATTTTTATAATTTCCTTAAAATATTATGATTAATATCCCATCTACAATAAAAATCTCCTTCAAGTCTTTAAGAGTGAATAAGATGCGGTCAGCCCTCACAATGCTGGGAATTGTTATCGGCGTCGGTGCCGTCATAACTATGCTTGCGGTGGGCAGCGGGGCAAGCCAAAAGATAGAAGAGCAGATATCCAGCATGGGGAGTAATCTTCTTATGATACTGCCGGGGGCTACAACAGCAGGAGGGGTCAGAATGGGTATAGGGACACAGCCGACACTTTCTATGGATGATACCGAGGCAATACAGAGAGAATGCCCTTCAGTATTGTATGTTGCCCCCATTCATAGCGGTATCGCCCAGATCATATATGGCAATCAAAATTGGTCGACAGGAGTAGTAGGCACAACTCCAAGCATGTTATATATCAGGGATTGGCAATTAGAACAAGGGAGGCCATTTACAGAAGAGGATGTCAGAAATGCCTCTAAGGTTTGTCTGCTGGGTCAAACGGTTATTGACAGCCTTTTTGGAAGTATAAATCCGGTGGGTCAGATTATAAGAATAAAGAATGTCCCCTTCACCGTTATTGGAGTGCTTGAGAAAAAAGGGCAGTCACCTATGGGACAGGATCAGGACGATACTATATATATCCCTGTAACAACGGCACAGAAAAAACTCTTTGGAACTGCTTTTCCCGGTATGGTAAGACTCATTATGGTAAAGGCACAGAGTAAGGAAGATTTAAATGCGGCTGAAAAACAGATAGCAGAATTATTAAGGCAAAGGCACCGCATTGGACAAAAACAGGATGATGACTTTACTGTGCGGAATCTTACACAGGCTATGCAGGCTTCAGAGCAATCTGCAAAGGTCATGACTTTACTGCTTGGAGCAATTGCATCTGTTTCTCTCCTTGTCGGAGGGATAGGAATAATGAATATAATGCTCGTCTCGGTTACAGAAAGGACAAGGGAGATAGGCATACGAATGGCGGTCGGTGCCAAAACATGGGATATCAGATTGCAATTTATTATAGAGGCACTTACATTGTCACTAATAGGTGGAGCCTTCGGGATTATCATAGGGATTTCCGGCTCCAAAGTGCTGTCAATGATTGCAGGCTGGCCTACAATAGTGTCACCGTTATCAATATCTCTCGCCTTCAGTTTTTCGGGAATAGTTGGGATATTTTTCGGGTTTTACCCGGCATATAAGGCATCACTCCTTGACCCGATAGATGCGCTTAGATATGAATGAATTGCAGTATTTTATTATTTCTTATACTGACACTTACAGAGAGTTCTAATAAATTTTACAAGTCCACGCATTTCATCATCTGAAAGCTGGCCATCAAACGGAGGCATTGCCTCACTGAAACCTGCCTTAGCACCGCCAAATTTTATTACCTCGAAAATCTCATTATCTGTCTTTTGAGAGAAATATTCTGCACTGGTGTGGTCACGAGGCTCAACCCCCTCTTCTAAAGTCTCTGCCAAAGGACCATCCCCCTTCCCTGTCTCACCATGACATGGCGTGCAGTAGCCATAGTAGTTAGCTTTGGCATCTTCCTCCTGATACTGTTTAGACCCCTTTTTACCAACACGGGCTTTGGTATAATCTTTTTCAGCTTCCTGAGCTTCAGCTCTGTTGATTAAATAAATTGTCCCAACTGGAAAACAAATCAAAACTAAAACAATGATAAATTTCCGAAACAAATTCAAACTAAATGCCTTCATGATATTCCTCCTCTTATACCTGCATTTTATTTATAAAATAACTCTAATTGCCTGAAGAAAAAGCATGAGCCAAACCATTCACCTCCTTTCCTAAAAAATTTCTTTGTGCTATCATATAACAAAATTACTTTAATGGGAATAATTTTTATATATTTTTTGTTTAGTAATATTGAGGGATTAGGTGAGGAAAAAAGAGTTTGAAGGGCTGGCACTGCCGCATATTGATTCCCTATATAACTTTGCCATTAAACTAACAAGAAATGAAGGTGATGCAGAGGATTTGGTTCAGGAGACATATTTAAGAGCTTACAAATTCTTCGATAAATACAAAAAAAACACCCACATAAAGGCATGGCTATTTAGTATATTGAGAAACACCTTTATAAATATTTACAGAAAAAAGAAAAAAGAGCCTGAAAAAGTAGATTTTCATAGTGTAGAACAGTTTATTGACAAATTGACAGATAGAGACAATCTGCTATCTAAAGATGATATCTCTAATGATTTGACAAAAGAAACATTTGACAGTGAAATCAAATCAGCACTTGATGAATTGCCTGAAGAATTTAGAAGTGTGATATTATTATCTGATATAGAGGGTTTCTCTTATCAGGAAATATCAGATGTTTTAAAATGCCCTGTTGGAACGGTGATGTCAAGGCTTCACAGGGGCAGAAAGATGCTTTATAAAAATCTTTCTGAATATGCAAAGAAAATGGGGTATTTATAAATGGATATAACAAAAAGAGGGAGATTTTATGTTTTTTAAGAACGATTGTAAATCTATAAATAATTATATCAGCGCCCTGATAGACGGTGAATTAAAGGGGAGAAAGGCTTATAAGGTTAAAAATCATCTTGAGGTCTGCAAGAGGTGCAGGCAGGAGTTTGAAATTATTAGTGCATTAAAACCTATTGCAAAAAAGATAAGGATAGAGAAAGCCCCTCTTTATTTAAAGAACAGGATAATCAACTCCATTGAGGAATCCGAGAAAAAGTGGAGTTTTACAGATTTATTCCCTGCCTTTAACTTAAAGCCTGTTTATACTTTCTCTGCTGTAGCTGCACTTCTACTGTTAGCAATTATCCCGCTTTATTATCTCTCTGCAAATGTCTCGGCCTCCACAATTGCCGTAAAATCAGTAAACAACCATCTGAGTAATACAATTGTAGATATATTTGATGAGCAAATGCCGTCAAGCAGGACAGAGCTTGAGAGAATATTTGATGTGCAGGGGCTGTCATGGCAGGGTATCAGCTCACCAAAGGTAAATCTCCACTATCTGAAAGAGAGAAGGGTTGCATATATTGCATTTGATAGAAAAGGGCATAAATTATCCATGTTTATATTTGATGTAAATAATCTTAAGCTCCCTGAGGGAAGAATCATAAAAGAGGGGGAGAAGGAGATTTATGTTGATAAATATAAGGGGTTCAATGTCCTCTTCTGGAAGGAAGGAAATGTCGGATACTCAATGGTCTCCGACCTCGGAGGGGATGAAATGATTCACTTCCTGAAATACGGGGAGGGTTATATTAACCAGATTCAGAAGAATATTGAATTAGGGATACTCTTTGAATAGGGGGTAATATGCTATTGATTAGAATATTCTTAATTGGCTTAATTCTTTTATTGACAGGTAATGTTGTTTCTGCTGATAGAGGAGAGATTAAAAGGCTTGACATAAAATATACAGCGATTGTAAAGGAGATACCCAAAAATGCAAAGACTGTAGAAATCTGGCTGCCATATCCACAATCGGACAGGTATCAGGAGGTCTATAATATAAAAGTAGATTCCCCCTCCCCTGCCACAGTCCATTATGAGCCTGAATATGGAAACAGCTTCCTCTATATAAAAGTAAAAAATCCAAATGAGAAAGAGATAAGGGTAACAATGAATTATCTTGCCGACAGATATCAGGCGATAAATAAAATTGAGCCTGACAAGGTTGGTGAATTAGATGGGGACATTACACAATATAGACTTTATCTTGAAGAGAATCAGTATAAGGCTGTTAATAAAGATGTAAAAAAGATTGCACAGGAACTGATGAAGGATAAAAAGACATACTATGAAAAGGTAAAGGCAATCTATGATTATGTATATGACAATATGGAGTATGACAAGACTGCCCCCGGGTTTGGAACAGGGGATGTAGGAAGGGCATGCACCGTAAAGAAGGGAAACTGTATAGACTTTCACTCCCTATTTTCTGCAGTTGCCACGGCGGCAGGGATACCGGCAAGAGAGGTATCAAACTTTGATTTACCATTCGGCGAGGTAGCACCAAATTACTGCAAGGTTGGATTTCACTGCAGTGTAGAGGTTCTTCTCCCAAACTACGGCTGGATTCCTCTGGACATATCCCATGCAAAAAAGGGTCGCGGCACTAAAGAGTTCTACTTTGGCTCTCTTGATAATTTCAGACTTCAGATTGGACACGGAAGGAATGTCCTCCTATCACCGCCACAGAAAGGACAGAGGCTCAATCTTGTTTCATCAGAGCCTTATGTTGAGATAGATGGCATCCCTTATGAAAAGACAGATAAGGATTTAGTTTACAAAGACAGGATTATAGTTGAGGCAAAAAAAGATTAAGAACAACCTTCCCCAAAAAACTCACCCAAAAAAATCTTTTAAAAATAAACATCATAGGTTATACTCTCTCAATATTTTTTGAAAGGGAGAAACTATTAATGTCAAAAGAGGCAATTGATGTATTGATGGCTGAAAAGAGGGTATTCCCGCCTTCAAAGGAATTCAGTAAAAGGGCATATATAAAAAGTTTAGAGGAATATGAGGATATATACAAAAGGTCTATAGATGACCCTGAAGGCTTCTGGTCTGAAATTGCAGAAGAACATATTACATGGTTCAAAAAATGGGATAAGGTTCTTGAATGGAATTTTGAGAAACCTGATATAAAGTGGTTTATAGGCGGAAAACTGAATGTATCCTATAACTGCCTTGACAGATTTATAAATACACCGATAAGAAATAAGGCAGCAATTATTTGGGAGGGAGATGACGGAAGCTATNNTATCTGCCTATGATACCTGAGTTGCCCATAGCCATGCTTGCATGTGCGAGGATAGGTGCAATACACAGTGTTGTCTTCGGCGGATTCAGTTCACAATCTCTAAAAAACAGGATTCAGGACTGTAAGTCAAAACTTGTAATCACTGCTGACAGGGGACTCAGGGGCGGAAGGTTTGTCCCCCTCAAGGCAAATGTTGATGCGGCACTTCAGGAATGTCCCTCTGTAGAAAAGGTTATCGTAGTAAAGAGAACTGACGGTATTGTAGATATGGTTCCAAAGAGAGACCTATGGTGGCATAATGAAATCAATTCTGCGGATATATCAAACTACTGTGAGCCTGAACAGATGGATGCCGAAGACCCTTTATTTATCCTATATACATCTGGCTCTACTGGAAAACCAAAAGGTGTTCTTCATACAACAGGCGGGTATTTACTTTTTACAAATCTCACATTCAAATGGATATTTGATTATCATGATGAGGATATCCATTTCTGCACCGCAGATATAGGCTGGGTTACAGGACACAGCTACATCGTCTATGGTCCTCTAAGCAGTGGCGCCACGAGCCTCATGTTTGAAGGAATTCCAATATATCCCGACCCGGGTAGATTCTGGGATATTGTTGATAAGCACAAGGTAAATATATTTTACACAGCACCAACTGCAATAAGGGCATTGATGAGAGAAGGTGAGAGCTGGGTAACAAGGCATGATTTATCATCATTANNCTCCCCATTGTTGATACATGGTGGCAGACAGAGACAGGCGGGATTTTAATAACTCCACTTCCCAGAGCAATGACTTTAAAACCGGGATCAGCGTGCAAGCCATTTCCCGGAGTTGTGCCGTCAATCTTAAAAGAAGATGGTTCACCGGCAGGAGTCAATGAAGGTGGATACCTTGTCATTGAAAAACCGTGGCCCGGAATAATCAGGGGGACATACGGAGACTCTGAAAATAAACATGTAAAGGAAATCTACTTCTCAAAATTCCCCGGTAAGTATCTGACAGGGGATGGTGCAAGGATTGATGAAGATGGCGACTACTGGCTGATGGGAAGAATAGACGATGTGGTAAATGTATCAGGCCATAGGCTGGGAACTGCCGAGGTTGAATCTGCCCTTGTCAGCCATGAGGCAGTTGCAGAGGCCGCAGTAGTAGGATTCCCACATGATATAAAGGGTGAGGGGATATATGCATATGTAACAACAAAGGAGGGTCAACGGCCAACAGAAGAACTAAAAAAGATACTCATCGGTCATGTAAGGTCTATCATTGGTCCAATTGCAACACCTGATAAACTTCAATTTGCAGCAGGACTGCCAAAAACCCGAAGCGGCAAGATAATGAGGAGAATTCTTAGAAAGATAGCATGGGGTGATGTCCATGACCTCGGCGATACAAGCACACTCGCCGACCCATCGGTTGTTGATGAACTCCTTAAGGGAAGACTCTAAGGAACAAAAACCTAATTTTCTTAGGAAATCAGAAATATCTGCCTGTGCCGAAGGCAGACAGGCAGGAATATTTTTTCATGACTTCCTGAATTCCTTAGAGTTTTTATAATTTTCTATACATGAACATCTATCTTTAAATATTTGTCACTGGAAATTTGATTATAAAATCTGTCCCTTTGCCCAATTGGCTATTTACCTCAATTACTGCATTCAGATAGTCAAATATATTTTTTACTATAGAGAGCCCAAGTCCTGTTCCATAAGGCTTTGTAGTAAAGAATGGATTAAATATAGATTTTAGATTCTTTTTTTCAATACCACATCCTGTATCAGACACTTCTACCACCACCCTCTTTTCTATGTCATCTGTATCCGGGTTCTCCTTTTCACGATATGTCTTTATACAGAGTATCCCTCCTTTATTCATTGCTTGTATGGAATTAAAATATATATTTAAAAATGCCTGTTTCATCTTATCCTCATCCAGTAAAATAGTTGGCAGCTCATTGTCATAATACTTGTTAATAACTATCTCCTTCTCTTTAATATCACTCCTTACCATGAGAAGAGTATTATCAAGAAGTGAATTAATATCTATCAACTTTAATTTCAACTTAAGGGGTTTTGCATAGCTTAAAAGGTCTTCAAGAATACCCTCCAGATGAAATACCTCTTTTAATGCAAGGTCAAAATGGTCCTTCGTATCTCCGGTAAAGGGGATTAGTCTGTTTAATATCTGAAGATTCATTTTTATTGAAGACAGGGGATTTCTTATCTCGTGGGCAATACCAATGGATAATTGCCCAAGGGCTGCAAGTCTCTCTGTATCAGCACTCCTCTCCCTAACCCTCTTATCTTCAGCCATATCCCTCACAACACCTATCGTCCCTACGATAGCACCATTATCATTCTTTAATGGGGAAGTACTGAGAGATGTATTTCTGATATTGCCATGACTATCTATAATCTCTATTTCCTTCAAACCGCTCTTTTCAACTTCTATATCAATATTCTCTGCCTGTCTCACATTTAATATGCTGATTAAAGGCTTGCCAATAAGCTCATCCTTGCTATATCCCCACACACTAATTTTATTATTTAAATAGATAAACCTCCCCTCAGTATCTACTACCCAGATTATATCGTTGGCATCGTCAATAAGTTTCTTATAGAAATCTAAAATCATGGTTACATTTTATCATGTTTTTGGGTTGGTTATATGGAGATTTTGGGTTGAAAGATTGGAGATATTATTATATAGTTTTATCAAATAAAAAAAGAGGGGTGGAAGCCACCCCTCTTTTCAAATCATATTTTAAAAACTTTTTAGCAATTGCAGAGTTTATGAAGATGCTTTACCATTTCCTTGATCTCATCATCTGTCAGGATGCTCTTGAACGGAGGCATGAAAGTTGATTTACTGACTGCTGCACCACCCTCTTTTATTGCAGTAAAGATGTTATCATCAGTAAGCTTCTTCATCTCTGTAGCGCTTGTGTGATCCCTTGGTGCTGTTGAAAGAGCGGCGGCATTGATACCCCCGCCATTCCCCTTTGAACCGTGGCACTGAAAGCAGTATAGCTTATAATTATCCTCTGCCTTTTCAGCAAGTGCAAGAGGTGTAATCATCAATCCTAAAAACATAACACTTAAACCAATTAAACTTACCTTTTTCATTATCTTTCACCTCCAAAATCACTTTGTTATTTCATTGATGCAATAAGTTTCGCCAAAAGGATAAAATCCTCATCTGAAAGTTCACGCCTCGGCATCCAGATTTTTGGGTCATATTTCTGAGGATTCTTTAAGAAATCAAATATCCAGTCAGGATTCAGCCTTTCACCTGCATTGTAAAGTGTCGGGCATGATGTCCCCCCTGAATCAGCCTTATCTCTGTGGCAGCCGCTGCATCCTTCTTTCTGTCCAAAAAGCACCTTTGCCTTTGCCTTTGAGAATTTATCATCAACTATAACACCTGCCTTCATGGTCGGCTCTTTAAGTGTCATGAGATATTCGGTAACCTCATGTGCCTCTTTTTGTGAAAGGGCAGATGCACATGGCTTTACATCACCAATCTCATCCTTTTTCTCGCCCATCTTAATATTATTCAAATATACTGTCCCTGCAGGCCTGAGCATTGTCGGCTTCTGGAGAAAACCTTCAAGCCATTCCTTTTTAAACTTACTCCCTGCATAAAATAAATCTGGTGCCTTTCTCTTTAATACATCTGCAATTGTCTTATCCGGCGGACCCTGCATCTTATGACAGCTTCCACACTTCTTTGATTCTACTAAAGCCTTTCCTTCTTTCTCATCAGCTGATACTGAATTAACAACGCCTGCTGAAAGAAACAGAGCAAACACAATCAAGCTTATTAATATTTTTAGTGACTTCATCTATTTAAACCTCCCTTTAATATCATTGACTATTAACTAATGACTATTGACTAATGACTAATTCATCACCTCCTGTTCTTACTTATTTTTCATAATCCTTTCTCATGCCCCTTGCAAACCATAATTGTCCTGCTACAAGGACTATTATAGCAGCGGCAGGATATGTATAGACCTTACTCCCTGCCTTTGGCTCTAACAATACCCAGTACCATGTGGTCATGGTATGTTTGGAACCCTTTTCTCCATTTGAACCATCCCAGTTTGCAAATCCTATTGGTATAAATTTACCTGCCTCAAACTGAAGCTCATCCTTTGCATTTGCAGTTGTAAGACTTCTCTTTAATATTACCCTCCATACACCTGTCTTATACTCTCCTTTTCCTTTCACATCTGTCTTAGCTGCATCTCTTGCCTTCCCCGACCCAAGACCGGTTGAATCAATAACCTTTACTCCCGCCGCATTTCCACTGCTCCAATACCACTGATTTACACCCATCTCTTTATCACCATGGCCAAAATATGGTTTCTGCATTGCATCAGGGATTGAAGTGGGTAACTGAATAGCAACTGCATCTTCAAAAACTTCACCTTCTGACAGTTTTTCTGCATCTGCATCTCCGGGAATACTCTTTGTCCTGTCATCCCATTCTAAAAGGAATGCTATCTCCTTATCATTAAATAATGCCCTGACAGTAATACCATCATTGGTCGGCTTGAAAAATCTTTCCTTTGCAATAATCTGTGGGACCATTTGATATGCCGTTGGCGGGGCATTATTCCATTCAGGGGCGTTTGTATCTTCAGGCAGATTTCCCTCTAAATATTTCGCCTTTACAACAATCTCACCCTCTTTAATCTTCTTTGTATCGTCAGCAATGGACTTTACATAGTTCACCACATGCCACCGTTCTTCATCAGTCAACTTGGTCTCACTCTTCGGGTCAGCAAATGCCGGCATTGGTGTCCCGGGGATACCGACTGATACCCTTGTGAATATATCCTTTGGCTCACTCCCTGCCCTGAAAGTCCATGGCTTTGTCAGATTTCTGGGCCAAACCCTGAAACCCCAGTCATCCTTAAGTTTTTTTACCGCATCCCCTTTTCCATTTTCACCATGACACTCAAAGCACTTTGCCTTTTTAAAAGCCTCTTTTCCTTTACTAATACTATCTTCCGAAGAAGAGACCTCACTGCCAAAACTTACCTGTCCTGATGCCTTCTCACTCTCAAAGATATCTGTTAAACTCTTTATATAGGCAACCAAATCCCATCTCTCTTTTTCAGATAGGACATCTTTCCATGCAGGCATAGCTGTTCCTAACATAGAGCCGGGCATTCCATCACTTATCATTCTGAATATATCTTCATCACTTGCCACCTGACCGACAGGAGAGCTTTTATATTTATAGACTCCAAGTGTAAAATCTCTTGGTGGAGGTGAAAGAAACTCGGCGGCAGGACCATTTCCTTCCCCCTTCTCACCATGGCACCACCAGCACTTCTTATCATAAATCTTTCTCCCGGCTTCTTTATCTCCCTGAGCGGCAAATAGAGATGATGAAATAAAAAATACAATTAAAAAAGACAATAAAAAAAATCTAATCTTTCCCATCATTACCCCCTTTTATTAATTATTAGCTTTCAGCATTAAGCCTTCAGCCTTTTTAAAATTTTCACCACCAAATCTGAGGTGCACCCTCAATCTCTGTAACCCCTTTCAAAATATCCCTCCTTGACACAATACCAACTAATTTTCCACTATTATCAACAACCATAACCCTGATAATGTTTTTCGTTTCCAGTATATTAGTTATATCGCTTACAGGGGTGTCCTCATTAATGGTAATTGGATTTTTAGTCATAATATCTTCAGTAGTAATATTTTTAATATCTTTCCCCTGTTTTACTGCCCTGATAATATCAAACTCCGTTACAATCCCCATAACCTTCTTATCCTTATCTACAACCGGGATACCACTCACCTCTCCGCTTATCATTGCCAGTGCAATATCAGATACCTTTGACTTCGGAGTTGCAGTGATGAAATTACTCTTTGTCATTATCCCTACAGCCTTCTTAAATAATTCCATTTTAATCCCTCCTTCTAAAAAGTAGGCAGTAAGGAGTAAGCATTAAGCAGTTTTTCTACTGCCTACTGTTTACTGCCTACTGCTTACTAATGTTAAAGCCATATCTGAGGTGCACCATTAAATTCGGTAATTCCTTTTAAAACATCCCTCCTTGATACAATACCAACTAATTTCCCGCTCTTATCAACAACCGGAACCCTTATAACATGTTTTGTCTCAAGTATATCAACTATCTCAATTAGAGCGGTATCTTCATTCACTGTTATTGGTTTTTTAGTCATTATTTCTTCTGTATTTATAACTTTTATATCCTTCCCCTTTTTTATTGCCCTTATAATATCAAATTCCGTTATAATCCCCACTACTTTCTTATCATCATCTACAACCGGAATTCCACTAACTTCACCATTAATTATTGCTAATGCAACATCAAATACCTTTGTTTTAGGGGTAACAATAACAAAATTGCTCTTCGTCATTATACCCCCTGCCTTCTGAAAGACCTCCATTTCCAAATCCTCTTAATTAAAAGCTCTGATATTATCCAAATGTCCTTGGTGAGTGACCCGTATAATCATAAAGGAAAAGGATTGCCTTCCATATCTCCTCTTCACTTAGAAAATGCTGCCATATTGGCATTGCAGAACGCCA
>DNJG01000067.1 GCA_003489165.1 Nitrospinota bacterium
TTATTGTGCCTCCTAAAGTAATCACAATTTCTGTATTAGCCATACTCTTAGTCATGTCTTTAATTAAGCCTGCTGTAAGTGTCCAGCCTGCAGACCTGAGCAGATTGCCGATAGATGCCCCTTTTGATTGGTTCTATTTTTTNNCTCCTTCCAAAGACTATATTCTGGTCATTTACTATTGGCTTAACAGTGATACTTTTTGTCATGCCATGGCTCAAAAGGCACATGGCTTCACCTGCTGAGGTAATATTGGAAAATTGCACAGGCTGTGACCAGTGCAACAAGGATTGCCCATACGGGGCTATCTATATGCAGCCAAGGACAAATAACTCCCTTTATAAAATGGAGGCTGTTGTAAAAACAGAAAGGTGTGCATCATGCGGTATCTGTTTTGGCTCATGTGATTTTAATGCAATAAAGATGGATGGTTTAACCGATATACAGATTAAAGAAAAAATAGCCTGCCTTTTATCTGAAATTTCAGATGATAAAATGCCAAAGATTTTAGGACTGATATGCGGGCAAAGTATCAATACAGGAGAGACACAGGATGAACTCAAAGATATGCCGAATGTAAAGACAGTCTCTTTTCCGTGTATCGGCATGATTCATCCCTCATTTGTTGAATATGGGTTAGATTCAGGGGCAGATGGTGTTTTTATATGGGGTTGTGTAAATGGCGACTGTCACTATCGTGAAGGCAATACATGGCTTCAATCAAGGCTTGACGGTAAGAGGCCTCCAATACTAAGAAAGGGTGTTGACATAAGGAGGGTCAGGGGATATTGGTTCTCTTCTATACATAAAGATAAGCTTAAAGAAGAGATAAATCTTTTTGAAAGAGAACTTATTGCCTATGAGGATAAAAATCCTCCCTTCCCCCATTTAGCAAATGGGGGTAAGGGGGATTTTGGAGATAAAAAAAGCATCTTTAAGAGGGGGGCTGTAATTTCTTCTATAATTATTTTATCTATGTTCAGTATCCTATTTTTATCAGATATGCCAAAATATCCTTTTTCCAATAAAGGGATGTCATTAATAAAATTTACATTTAAGTACTCTGGCAAACATAGAACAGAACAGAGGGAATTAACAGAGAGGGAGACGAAAGACATACTCATGCACATGAGGAGGACAAACTCCCCATTTTCAAAAATGAGGATGGTTGGGAAAAGGGAAAGGCTGCCTATTTATGTAGAGTTGGAATTGGATAATAGAAATATATTGTCTAAGACCTATTATCCGGCAGGGCTTAGAAAGGATATACCCACCTTTGTCTATGAGGAGATACCTGTTTCCCCGGGGAGGCATTATATTAAGATTAAAATGAGAGATTCCAAAGATACAAATCAATTTGATTATTTTATTGAAAAGGAGATTGAGGTAATGCCCGAAAGGACTTTTGTTATGGATGCGTCTACTGTCTTTTCAGAAGGGCAAAAAGATTGAGGTCTTTCGTATTTTAATTGAAAAAGACATTTAACCACAGAGGCACAGAGAAAAAACCAATCTTTTTGACACGGATGAACACTGATTATTTATGATTTTTATGTTTCTTGATTTCTGTGTTAATCATAATTTATCTGTGTCTTTCAGTGTCTTCATTTTTTGAGTCTTTCTCTGTGTCTCCGTGTCTCTGTGGTTATTTTACGGTTTTCAACTTTTTTACGAATGAACCAAAGATTGAGTAGCCTATTTGATAACTTCTCCCCCTGAATCTATCCAATTCTTAATTCCACCATGCAGGTTCTTAATCTTACTGTAGCCAAGATTTGTCAGGATATTGCAGATTTTTTTAGCCATTTCGCCATCCTCGGAATAGATGACTATATCTTTTGCCATGTCTTTTCTTAATACTTTATTCATCGTTTTCATATTTGTATGGGAGAGGTTCAAAGCACCTTTGATATGCCCTTCTTTAAAGTAATCCTTAATCCTTGTATCAATAATGATAAGCTCCTTATTTTGATTCATTAAATCCACGAGCTCTTTAGGCATTAATGTGGTGTACTCGTATTTTGTCAGATTGCCGCGCCAGACATCTGATGTCTTGATTATAAAATTTATGCTGCCCAATAACATGATTAAAACAAAAATTGCTGCATACTGAAGATATATCTTTTTTCTCCTGTCCATTTCCTCTCCATATTTATTAGTTGGTAGTTTAAAAACATTCTATAGTATCCATTAATAAAAATCAAAAAATTTGATGATATTACCTAATTATTGCTTAAAATTATTTTCTTAAATTTTTTTATTGAAAATACCCCTTTTTATGTCCCCCATTTATTTTCTGAAGACATTTTTTATAACAAACCAGAGATTCTCCTTTCTCTCCCTGATTCTTCTTATGGTGTATGGCATCCAGTAAACCCCGTAGGGGACATAGATTCTAAGCTTATATCCTTCAGCAATTAATCTTTCTTGTAGGTCTCTCCTTATGCCATAGAGCATCTGAAATTCAAATTTGTCCTTTGATATGCCCTTCTCTATTGCAAAGTTTTTTGCAATATCAATCAATTTTTCATCATGAGTGGCAATTGCAGGATAATTCCCATTTAAAAGTAACTCCTTGGTCATTTCTTCAAAGTTTTTATTAACATCCTTTTTATCAGGAAAGGCAATATCAGGAGGTTCTTTATATGCCCCTTTGCATAGTCTTATGCGGTGCCGATTTTCTATTGCATGAATTATATCTTTTTTACTGCGGTAGAGATACGACTGGATTACCATTCCTATATTTTGAGGATAGACTCTATGAATCTTTTCAAAAATATCAATAGTCCTCTGGGTATATCTGGAACCCTCCATATCTATCCTTACAAAATTTTTATATCCAACTGCTGTTTTTATAATCTTAATAACATTTTCATGGCAGTATGAATCATCAATATCAAGCCCCATCTGTGTCAGTTTCAGGGAGACATTGGAATTTAGTCTCAGTGTATTTATATTTTTCAACAGTTCAATATAGATATCCCTTGCCTTCTCAGCCTGTTCTTTATTTGTAACACTCTCACCAAGTATATCCAGAGTGACAGAGAATCCTTTATCATTTAACCTCTTTACAACCTCTTTTGCCTGTTCAAAGGTCTCCCCTGCAATAAACCTCTTTGCCAGATAGAGAAAAATATTCATAACAGAAGTCTATTAGAAGGAGGGTATTATAGTCAAGATTTATAAAAATCATAGGAAGCTCTGAACTGAACTTGACAGACAGGCTAAAATTGGATAAATTAGCTTAAATCAATGGTGAGCGTAGCTCAACTGGTTAGAGCACTGGACTGTGGCTCCAGAGGTTGGGGGTTCGAGACCCCTCGCTCACCCCATTTTAAGCCTAATATATTATGGGGTTTATAACCCTTGCCTCATTATTCTTTGTATCCTGTGCCTTTAGGGTTATCTTTCCTTCTATTAAGTCAACTTGTGTCCATTGCAGGCTTAAAATTTCCTCTTTTCTCATACCTGTATAATATGCCATAGTTACTATAGGCTTAAGGTAGAAAGGTAAAACCTTTTTAATGGCAATATACTCATCATGCTCAAAGTATCCCTGTCTTACATTATTCTCCTGTAGGTGAGGGATATAAGGAATATTAATCACCTTCGGAGGGGTCATTTGACTGGCAAGTGTAAACATCCTTTTAAGTGCTGACAGTTCCCTGTTAATAGTTCCGTTCTCTGCCCCTTCCTCTTGCCTTTGTAAGATATAGCTCTTTATCCTATCCGTAGTAATGTCAATTGCCCTTACCCCTTCAAAGAAGGTCTGAAGATGTTTACGCTCATTTATCCTGCAACCTTACAATCAATCTACTATCAAGTGCATCTCTACAAATGTTTCCATATTACCTTTTTATCCGGGTAATGGGCTTTATTTCTGGTTGCTATTTTATGCCCTTTGACTATGGCAGTGGCATTTATAAGACAATCATTAGAGGTTAATGTCATGCCCCGTGTTCTGTAATGCCTGTAAATCTCACCGCCTTTTTTGGCTATTTCAATGGTGATAGGCTCTATATTGCAGGCATTGATAAAATTATTTGTATCTTCTTTTTCATTCTCTCTCATTCCTGCGTGGAGTTCGTAAACCGTTAGAATACTCAAATATGCTGTGTTAGTTTTCCATAGAGGTAATATTAAATCCTTTGCAGATGATATGCCTCTTAAATAGTCAATGGCTATATCAGTATCAATCATTACGGTTTGCATATCTTCGGCTCTCCTCTTTTCTTAACTCATTCACAATATCTACGCTATCCTTATCCCTCTTTTGCCATTTACCAAAAGAAGATACAGCCTTCTTGATATTTTTCTTTCTCAAATATTCTTTAAGCGCATCCGATACCAATAGACTGAAATTATCAGCAGCCTTTTTTGCTTCTGTATAAATTTCATCGGGAATAGATATTGAAGTTTTTATCATAGTATCACCTCCGTATTTATGGTTAGTAGTATTATACAGTATTACTAAAACAAGTGTCAAAATAAAAAGCTAACAAGGTTATTAAGCCCGATAGTTGATAAAAACCGCTTGCATTTTAATAAAAAAAGGAATATCTTTTACCTGTTCTTAAACAGTATTGAGGTGAGATATGAGATATATTTTTGCAGTTATTATTGCTCTATTCCTGTTTTTCCCTTCTTTCGGTTTTGCAGAGACAAAAGAAATTATTTCCGAAGGCACATACAATATGGGGGATGGGGAGACGCCGAGTGTGGCGGAGAGCAGGGCTTTGCTACAGGCAAAGAGGATTGCACTTGAACAGGCAGGGACTTATGTAGAGAGCTGGACAAAGGTTGAGAATCTGCAATTAACAAAGGATGAGATACAGGTTCTTGCATCAGGGATTATGGAAGTGGAGATACTTGATAAGAAGAGGACTGTTGTTGGTGATGGCTTTCACTTTTGGGTCCAAATCAAGGCAAGGGTCAATCCTGATAAGATTGAAGAAATGGCAAAGAGGGTCAAAGAGAAATCTGTTGTAGAAGATTACAAAAAAATACAGGAGGCTTATGATAAGAGCCAGAGAGAAATTGAGGAATTAAAGAAACAGTTGGCAGGGGCAAAAGGTGAGAAAGAAAAGAAACAGGTAGAGGCGAAGATTACGGATGAGGAGAGACTGCTTCAGGCTAATGAGTGGTTTGAGAAGGGATATGAATACGGCATAAATGGAGAGCATGATAAGGCAATAGAAGCATTTACATCTGTAATTGCATTAGACCCAAATTTTTCCGAAGCCTATGGCAATCGTGGGAATGTCTATGCTGACAAAGGACAATATGACAGGGCAATTGAGGATTATAATAAGGCAATTGCAATAGACCCGAATGATGCCTTAGCCTACAACAATCGTGGGGGTGCTTATAAAGATAAAGGACAATATGACAGGGCAATTGAGGATTTTAATAAGGCAATTGCAATAGACCCGAATGATGCCTTAGCTTACTACAATCGTGGAGGTGCTTATAAAGATAAAGGACAAAATGACAGGGCGATTGAAGATTATAATAAGGTAATAGCCTTAGACCCGAATAATGCCAATGCCTACAACAATCGTGGGATTGCTTATAAGAACAAAGAACAATATGACAGGGCGATTGAGGATTTTAATAAAGCAACAGCTTTAGACCCGAATCTTGCCCAAGCCTACTACAATCGTGGGATTGCTTATGTTGGAAAATGGAATATGGGCAGGGCTATATCTGATTTTCAAAAGGCGTGTGATATGGGGATTGAACAAGGGTGCAAGGCATTGCAGATAGCTTTAAAGAATAGGTAGGCATATCGCTCGTTCAATCTTCAAGAGTGAACCAGCATTAGACAAAGGAGGTAACAATGGATGCCATAAGGCTTAAGGTTCGTGTTGAGAAGGATGGGGAGATTGTTCTACACGATTTGCCAATACACAGGAATGATAGACTGGATGTCATCTTGCTAAAGGAAGAAGGGGTGATGCAGCCGAAAACTACCGAAGCTGGAGACCCTGTATTAAAGCTTCAGGGACTCGGCAAAGATATTTGGAAGGGTATAGACCCAGATGTCTATGTGAAGAATCTTCGGGAAGGATGGGAGTGATGAAGGTATTTTGGGATACCAATCTCTTTATTTATCTGATAGAGGAGACACCCAATTCATTTGAGGAGGTTATCTCTCTCAGAAAAGCGATGTTGAAAAATGGAGACCAGTTGGCAACATCCACCCTTACAGTTGGAGAAGTATTGGTAAAGCCTATTCAAGAAAAGGCAACAGCCCTGGTAGAAAAGTACAAGAGCCTGCTATATTCGCCATCCATTGAGATAATCTCATTTTCTGAGGCTGCGGCTGAAAAATATGCCGAGATTAGGGCAACCCTTACTATCAAGCCGCCGGATGCCGTCCAGTTGGCCTGCGTGTCCATAGCTAAAGCAGATATCTTCGTAACAAACGATAGCCGCCTCTCATCGAGGAATATTGCAGGGATAGGAAACATAATTTCACTTAAAGAGTGGAGAAGTTATATTAAATCTTAAGTTGCGGAATTGACTATGCAAGGTATTATGGGCAGGGCTATATCTGATTTTCAAAAGGCATGTGATATGGGGTTTGAGAATGGGTGTAAGGTATTGCAGATGGTTTTAGAAAAGAGATAGCTGTAGACATTGCCCAACCTTCAAAAAGTTTTTTTAGTAGCTACCCTACCCCCTGAATAGTTTTTTAAACTGCTATTTCCAAATTAATCTTATCATACTCTATAAATGGTCTTATCTCTCTTTTGTGTTCTTGCTTTTCAATAAGTCCTATCTGCTCTAAATATTTTACATCCTCTGCCACATTCTTTATATCCCTCTTTGTCAGCCTTGCAAGATGGTTAATTGAAGATGGATTTTTTGTTTTAATGGTATGCAATAACTCAAGCCTTTTAGGTGTCAGCGCCTTTCTGAATGCCTCAAAACTGGTAAAATAGATTTCAGGCTCTTTAACAGATTTAAGTTTCTCGCCCTTCTCTATTTTTTTTATAGTGTTCTTTACATCTTCAAAGATGTCCTTAATGTTCTTAATTCCTATTTTTACTTTTTTAATTTTCATAATTGCCCTCCCTATATTTTTCTATGTCTTTATAAAAATCCTCTAATAAATTGTCAATATCTTTAAAGTCATAACCTTTCTCAATCTGTCCATAATGCCTGTGGTCTCCTTTCCTTTCGGCATTGTCATAACCTATTACCCTTATATCGTTCACAATGCAAACCAAAGAATATTTATATCCATGAGGTTTGTGAGTAGAAGGTCTTACCTGCCATATTTTAATCTCAATCGTATTTCCCAGCTCATCTGTAGCTTTTTTGTATATGACAAGCTCCGATTTCATTATTGGTATTTTAAACCAATTAGATAATAAAATCAATTTAAAATGTAAAACCCATTTTCTCTGTTTGCCCTTATAAAACCTTGTTTCTGTCTTACAAAAACAGCCTTTAAATCCCTTTTCTCATTCAGGGCGATACTCTGTATTTCCTGATTTTTACTGATAGCATACTCAAGTATCATTACAAAGAAAACCCCAGAGTTTTCAGGCTCTGGGGTGTAAAGTATGCCCGCTTTTCCCTGATGGGTTAATAAGTAAAAACCATCTTGTGATTACTTATAATCTTTTCTAAATCATATCTTTTGAAAATTCTTTAATTATTTCCATGCCAGCACTCGTCCCTATCCTCATAGCCCCTGCATCAATCATCTTTAGTGTATAGGCAAGAGTTTTTATGCCGCCGGATGCCTTTACATTTATCCTGCCACTGGCAGTTTTTAAAAGCAGCTTTACATCATCTACAGTTGCACCAGCAGAGCCAAAACCTGTGGATGTCTTGACAAAATTAGCCCTACCCTTTATTGCCATTTCACAGGCAATCACTTTCTCCTCGTCTGTTAGATAGCAGGTTTCTATTATTATTTTTACTATTATTTTTGGCAGGGCTGAAACTATTTCTGAAATCTCATCCTCCACTTTCACAACTTCACCTGACTTAAAGGCAGATATATTCATTACCATATCAATCTCCTCTGCACCTGACTCAACAGCCTCACGGGCTTCATAAAGTTTTACAGAGGTTGTCTGATAACCCAGAGGAAAGCCTATAACAGTCCCAACCTTTATAGAACTGCCTTTAAGCATTTTTGCAGATAGACTGACATAGCATGGCGGGATACATACAGATGCGAAAGGATATTTCTGTGCATCACGGACAAGAGCCTCTATATCTTTTGCAGAGGCTTGAGGTTTGAGTAAAGTTAAATCTATATACCCTGCAAGTTCGTTTGCTGTTATCATATCAATGTGCCTCGTTCCAGTTTTTTCCTGTATGTATTTCAGCCGCAATTGGGACTGATAGATTCATTACATTTTCCATTTCTTCTTTTACTAGTCTTTTATCAGCTTCAATTTCATTCTCTAACACTTCAAAGACAAGCTCATCGTGAACCTGAATAATCATCTTTGCTCCTCGCCCTTCATCTTTTATCCTTCTGTGTATATTTATCATGGCAACCTTTATCATATCAGCGGCAGAGCCTTGAATCGGTGTATTTATGGCAGCCCTTTCTGCAAACTCCTTTACCTGTTTATTTTTACTTTTTAAATCAGGAAGATACCTGCGTCTATTGAGGAGTGTGGTTACATAACCCTTTTCATAAACCTCTCTCAAAGTTTTATCTATGAAATCTTTTACGCCTTTATGTCTGCTGAAATAATTATCAATATATTCCTTCGCCTTATCTTTTGAAATGCCCAAATCCCTTGAGAGTCCAAATGGGCTTATTCCATATATAATGCCGAAATTGACAGCCTTTGCCATCCTCCTCATCTCCTGCGTCACCATCCCCGGCAGGACACCAAAGACCTCACAGGCAGTCCTCTCATGTATATCTTCGCCTTTTTTAAATGCATCTAGCAGGACATCATCCTGAGATACATGAGCCAGTATCCTTAACTCAATTTGGGAATAATCGGCAGATAAAATCAAAGCCCCGCTCTCTGCAACAAATGACTTTCTTATCTC
The DNA here is from genome assembly GCA_003489165.1 of Nitrospinota bacterium. GTDB lineage: Bacteria > Nitrospinota > Nitrospinia > UBA9942 > UBA9942 > UBA9942. The sequence goes on from DNJG01000067.1 coordinate 9,034, forward strand.
TCTCCCTATCTCTGTCCTTATAGGTATATTTTGCAAATTTGGGTCTGAGCTTGAGAGTCTGCCCGTAGCAGTAACAGTCTGGTTGAATGATGTATGTATCCTATTTGTCTTTGGATTTATCATATCTATAAGGGCATCCACATAGGTTGACTTTAGTTTTGAAAGCTGGCGGTATTCTAAAATTATAGCAGGCAAATCGTGCTGGGTTGATAACTGCTGTAACACCTCCACATCTGTTGATAATCCTGTCTTTGTTCTTTTTGCAGGTTTAAGTTTGAGTTTTTCAAATAATATCTCCTGTAACTGTTTTGGAGAATTTATATTAAACTCAACTCCTGCAATAAAATATATTCTCTCTGTCAATTTATTTAATTGCGTCTCCAGCCTCTTTGACATATCTCTTAAGAATGTCTCATCTATCTTCACACCATTCTTCTCCATTTCGGATAGGACTCCTATTAAAGGAATTTCAACATTATGAAATAGTTCAATAAGCCCATCCTCTTTTAAGATAGGCTCAAGTTTTTCTTTTAATTGATATGCAGTATCTGTATCTTCGCATGAGTAGTTCATTGCCTCCTCAATTTTTAAAAGACTAAAATCCTTTATAGGTGATGAGGCTTTTTCTCCACTCTCTGAAATCTGATTTCTGCCGCTTGAAGGATTTATCAGATATGATGCTATTGTTGAATCAAAGTCTATACCTCTCAAGTCCATCCCTTCATTTGCTAAAACTATTGTTTCGTATTTTATATTCTGACCATATTTTTTAATACTTCCATTTTCTAAAATAGGCTTTAACCTTTCTATTACATATTTTTTATCCATTTGTCCAACTGATATATAAAATACCTCATGAGGTTTTAGTGAGATGGAGATGCCGACAATATCAGCCCTCATAGGCTCATCATTTGTTCCAGCAATATCAAGGGCAAATGCGTGAGATGATGTAATATCTTCTAATAGTTTATTAAAATCCCCTTCTTTGACAATTATCCTGTATTCTCTCTTTGATTTATCTTTATTTGATGAAATCTCTTTTAAGAGGGCATGAAATTCCAATTCCGTTAAGAGTTCAGTCAATTCATCTATACAAACATCTTTTAATATCAGAGCTTCTACAGGGATATTTAATTCTACATTTTTATTAATGACACCGAGTCTTCTGCTTAAGAGTGCCTGTTCAGTATGTTCTTTAAGTTTTTCCCTTGTTGAAGGCTTGCTCACCTTTTCAATATTATTCAGGAGATTTTCAATATTTCCAAACTCTTTTATAAGTGCTATAGCTGTCTTCTCACCAATTCCAGGAACTCCGGGTATATTATCAGACGCATCCCCCATAAGCCCTATGACCTCAACCACCTTATCAGGGCTAACACCGAATTTTTCTACTACCTCCTTCTCCCCATAAATCTTATTTTTAAGTGTATCCAGCATTCTTATACTCGGTGTTATAAGCTGGAGCATATCTTTATCACCGCTTACAATCGTTACATCAAATCCCTTAGACGAAGCCTCTCTGACAACACTGCCAATAAGGTCATCCGCCTCATATCCTTCCTTTTGCAGGAGAGAGATATTAAAGGCTTCCACTAATTTTTGAATATATGAAATCTGTGGGACAAGTTCATCAGGCATCTCAGGTCTATGAGATTTATATTCTGCATATTCTTTATGTCTGAATGTCTCTCCCTTAGAATCAAAGGCGATTGCAATGTAATCAGGCTTTTCATCCCTTATGATTTTTAGAATCATCCGTGCAAATCCGTATATTGCATTTGTAGGCAGTCCCTTTGAATTTGTGAGATGGGGGATTGCATAGAATGCCCTGTAGATATAGGATGAACCATCTATTATGTAAAGCCTTGATTTTTTCTGCATAAGGTATCAGGGTTGAGGTTGAGACTAAGGTTAATATTTCCTCAGCCCCAACCTTACTTTTCTTTGCGGTGGGTTAGTGACTGTGACCGATATGCCTCTTCAGCACTTCTGAATTTTGAATCTTCTCGTTTTTTGGGGCAAGCTTTGCTGCCATTTTGAAATGGTCGGTAGCATCTCCATGCTTATCAAGATTTTCCATGCAGAGCGCAAGATTATAGTGTGCCTCGGCAAAATTAGGATCTGCCTTTATGGCCTCTTTAAAATGCTTGGCGGCGACCTCCCAGTGTCCCTCTTTAAAGTGCTTTATCCCATCCACATTGTGATGGCATGATGCCTCCTTTACATCCTTTGGACAGCTAAGTGCTTCATAATTACCTGCAGAGGCATATATAGGCACTAAAATCAGGGAAAAAATTGAAACTAATAAAACTACTACTTTACCCATATCATCACCTCCTCTCTGATAATGATACTAATAAAGGAGTTTTTAAATGTCAATAAAATATTTTTAAATTTGGAGATATATTGTTAAGCTACTTCTGTATGTTAGGCTGCTGGAAGTATCTTTGCTTGGATTCGCTTATGGCTTTGATTGCAGATTCACGGTCTTCCCACCCTTCAACACCTGTCTTTTTTTCTTCTAAATCCTTGTAAACTGCAAAAAAATGCTCTATCTCTTTGAGTAAATGAGGAGGGACATCAGAAAGTTTCTTTATATAATTCCAGAGGGGGTCAAGTATAGGGACACACAGGATTTTTTCGTCAGGACCTTTTTCATCCCACATTTTAAACAAGCCTACAGGCTTTGCCTCAATTATACATCCGGGGAATGTCGGCTCCCATACCAATACAAGTGCATCAAGCGGGTCTCCATCCAGTGCAAGGGTTTCAGGGATGAATCCGTAATCACTGGGATAATGCATGGCAGAAAAGAGCATCCTGTCAAACTTAATCCTCTTCTTTTCTTTATCGTATTCATATTTATTTCTGCTCCCCTTAGGGATTTCTATCATTACAGTAATCGTTGTTATTTTTTCTTTCATTGTCCTTTTATCTCCAGAGTTATTTGTTTAAGTATATATGGAGTTTACACTATCTATAAATGGCTGTCAATTATATGGCTGGGCTTAGGTTCAATCAGCGAAGGTAGAAGTTACGAGGGCAAATATTCTGATGGATGATGCAGAAAGAATATGGAGATGGCGTCGTTATAAATTGAAAGACAAATTGCATAATTTGGATTAAAGAGGCTCCCATGGATAACCTATGATGACAGTAATTTCCACCCCTTCATTCCCTGTAGCTACATCAGCCCTGAATACAATACCTGATGCTGTAACCATCCTGAAACCTGCACCGTAGGAAGACTTTACGATATCACCAAGTTCACTCACTTTATCTGCAACGCTTCCGGCTTCATAAAAAAATGCAATTTGCAGAGCTGTGCGTATGTCCTTCATTATATAAATGTTAAATGGTGTGAACTCTTCAGTCAGGTTCCAGCGGAATTCCGTTCCATAAAAAGAAGTATGAGCCCCGGAATATCTATCTTCCGGATAAGAGCGGAGGCGGCTTCTCCCGCCGAGTCCACTGGCAGTTCCATATATGTTTGCTGCAATGGCATTATCAATCACCTGAAGACACAGTTTTTGTTTTTCAGGGTCAGCAATAGAACTGCAAGCCAGTCCCTGTTCCTGCTCAATTACAGTCCTGTCAGTTTCCCCTTTTCTGATGACATGTGCATCCGAACGGAAGTAGTTGAATATCCAAGTGTTTCGTATGCCTATTGGAATATAAGCAGTGGCATTGTAGTCAAGTATATAATAATCAGGGGAGGCTGACATTTTTGGAGGAGACCGCCATCCGCTTACATCAAAACGAAAACCCTTTCTCGGGTCTGAATAATCATCTGTGATGTCAAATCTTGTTCCCAAAATCCAGATTTGCGCTCCCCCTGTTGCAGAATCTTCAGCCTCAAGGATGATTTTACCGCTGTTGTCACGAATCCTCTCAATCCGTGAACCAAAATCATAACCTCCGCCGTATATTTCAAACCTCCTCTCAAAAAAGGTAGATGTCAGCCGTGTGCCAAAAAAGTTTATATCTGTCAGGTCAAGGAGCGTGAAATCATTTTTTTCCGACCTCATGCCCCGCTGGCTATAATTTGTAATCTTTGCCTTGCTGAAGCTCTCTGCATTCAGGTCCAGAATCAGTGTTTCCGGGACGAGATGTATATCTGCAACTGCCCCTCCAAAACCTGCAAGGTCGCCGGTCAATGCAAATCCATAGATATCAGTATAGGTATTAGAGATATTCGTGGTAACTGCAGCAATGGCAAGTCCTTGTCCATGGCCGGGAAGGCTGTAAGGGGCTGGAATTATATAGTAGCCGTGTTCTTTCTGAAACTGAGGCCTTCTCCTTTCTATCAATACAGCCTCAGAAAAACCGCTAAGAACAAATAGAAATATCAGGAAAAAGATAAAATTTTTAATCATTCATGTAACCTCTATAATTAAAAATTTCTTTGTGCTGTTTTTAAAACTGCATCTGCATTTTTATGAGCTTAAGGGGAATCTCTATCTTCTGCCCCTGACGATAAACATTCTTTTCAAATTGTGATTCCTTAGTAACCCTAACATTAATATGAACTACGCCGCGGCTGGCTTTCTTGAAAATTTCTATAGTATTTTGCTCATCCTCTGTCAGCCGTCCCCCCTCTACATGGACTTGAGACACACTTAAGAAACAAAAAACCAGCAAGAAGATAGAAACGACAAACTGCCGACTAAAGATATTTCTCGTCACATAGCCTCCTTATTTCGGGTTCAAAAAATTACTGCATGGCAGAAAGAGTTAGCCGAAAGCCCAAGTTGGTGTTCTTGTCCGATTGTTCATATCCATTGCGTGAAGATGTCCGCATATGCCAGGGGATATTGTTCCATGCACCTCCACGGTATACTTTATATTGCCCGCTGCTCGCCCCTTTAGGATTATCTTTTGAACTTTCATTATAATATCTATCGTTATACCAATCACTACACCACTCCCAGACATTTCCTGTCATGTCGTATAGCCTAACTCCGTTTGTTTTATATTGCTTTACAGGAGATGTATTTTTATAACCGTCATTCTGATTCTTTTCTTTCCAGTCAAATTCACAATTGCTGTCACAAAAATTGGCATATTGATATACATCATTTGCTTCGGAAAAACCTGCAAATTTCTCTTTCCTTCCGCCACTCCTCGCTGCATATTCCCATTCTGCTTCTGTTGGAAGTCTATATTTCATGCCTGTCTTTTGATTGAGTTTGTTTATAAACTCCTGAACATCATTCCAGCTTACACTTTCCACAGGGCAATCATCACAGCCTTTAAAATTGGACGGATTACTCCCTATTATTTTTGTCCACTGCCTTTGTGTTACTTCTGTCTCCCCTATGTAAAAATCATCAACACATATCTCATGAACTGGTTTTTCATCATTCTCCCCATCTCCAAAGGTATCACCCATCTGATAGCAGCCTCCTTTGATAAAGACCATCCCCTCTATGTTTTTGTCTTTTGCCATAGAATGGAATGGGTTTGACAGACTCACCATAAAAATTAAAATTGCAGGGATAAGACTAATAATTATCTTCATAAGTCCTATCTTAAAAGGTTATTCTAATTTAATGTATAGGAATTT
>DNJG01000068.1 GCA_003489165.1 Nitrospinota bacterium
TATAATATTGAAGCATTTTAAGGAACTAAAGATAACCCCTGAAGATTATAGGATTCTTCTGAAAAATATGAAGAAAAGCGGTAATCTGGTCAAAGCGGGGAACGGGAGGGGTATTCCCAAAAAGGTGATCATTGAATTGGGAAAAAATGTAAAAAATATACACAGGAGAATACAGAGGATAGAGCATGAAGCAGGAATGACGAGAAATGAACTTGTTGAGACAATAAGGGCGATAGAGAGCGGCAGGATAAAAGATAAGCTGGCAAAGAGGGAACTGGCTGAGGCAAATTTAAGACTGGTTGTCAGTATTGCAAAGAAATATACGAACAGGGGGCTTCAGTTTCTTGATCTCATTCAGGAGGGGAACATAGGACTCATGAAGGCAGTTGATAAGTTTGAATATCGGCGGGGGTATAAATTCAGCACCTATGCGACATGGTGGATAAGACAGGCTATTACCAGGGCGATTGCAGATCAGGCAAGGACAATCCGTATTCCAGTCCACATGATTGAGACAATAAATAAGCTGATAAGGACATCAAGGCAGCTTGTACAGGAGATAGGAAGAGAGCCGACATCAGAGGAGATTGCGGAGAGGATGAGTCTTCCTGTAGAGAAGGTAAGAAAGGTTCTAAAGATTGCAAAGGAACCCATCTCTTTGGAAACACCTATTGGTGAAGAGGAAGACAGTCATTTAGGTGATTTTATAGAAGATAAAAAGGTTATTTCTCCTGTTGAGTCAGTAGTAAAGATGAATCTGAAGGAGCAAACCTTGAAGGTTCTTCAGACATTGGCTTCAAGGGAAGAGAAGGTATTGAGAAAGAGATTTGGAATTGGGGTGGACAGCGAGCATACGCTTGAAGAGGTAGGACAGGATTTTGATGTTACAAGGGAGAGGATAAGACAGATAGAATCAAAGGCGCTGAGAAAGCTGAGACATCCCAGCAGGAGTAAATTGCTGAAGAGTTTTATTGAAGGGTGAGCAGCAAATAAATTCAAAATCAGATATTAAAATTATGGAAATCATTTTTAAGATCTGATATGTTACTATAATTTTTGCATTTGATATTTGAGTTTTTTTCATGGGGCCCATAGCTCAGCTGGAAGAGCTACCGGCTCATAACCGGTAGGTCCCTGGTTCGAACCCAGGTGGGCCCATTATAAAAAAACAAAGATTCAATCAGCCCCAGGTCACGGAGAAAAGCATAAAAGTTTGATTTTTGTCTCTGTGTCTTCTGTGAACTCTGTGGCAAATCTCTATGCCGATGTAGCTCAGGGGCAGAGCAGCTGATTCGTAATCAGCAGGTCATGGGTTCAATTCCCATCATCGGCTTAAATGAAATCAATAGGTTATCCAGCATTAACTACACCCACCTTATTAAAATTGTGCAGTAGACTTGCCATTGATAGCATTGTCTAATACATCCACCGCTTTAACCATGTGCGAAGGTGCAAGGTGTGAATACCTCAAGGTCATAGTCAAGGTCTTATGTCCTAACAATCTTGATACTGTGGTAAGGTCAACACCTGCCATGATTAAATGACTTGCAAAGGTATGTCTTAAATCGTGAAATCTGAAATCCTTTATCCCTGCCTTTCTGCAAGCTGATTTAAAGCTCCTCTTTACATCCTTAAATCTTTTACCTGCATCATCTACAAAAACATAAGGACTATCTAATCTTCTTGGTATTCTTTGCAGAGTATCCCTCAAGGTCTGGTTAATAGGTATCTCCCGCCTCTCTCCATTCTTTGTTATATCAAGGAGTATAAAGCAATGCTTAAGGTCAATATGCTTTTCCCATTCAAGAGATAGTATCTCCTCTTTTCTGCATCCTGTATTTAAGGCTGTAATGACTATTGGCTTTAAGTGAGGACTGCAAACATTGATTAAGGCTTGACACTCCTCTTTTGAGAGATACCTTAACCGCCTGTTATTCTCTGGTAATAGCTTGCACTTTCTCACTCTCTTTAAAGTTTCTCCCTCAACCATATTCCAGTCAACCGCCTTTGTAAACGCATGTTTCAGGGTTGCAATGTGTCTGTTTATCGTTGCAGGTTTATTGCCTTTCTGTAATCTCTCTGTCTGATATTGTTCTAATAACATGGTATTAAATCTTCTCAAAGGCAGGTTTCCAAAGGCTTCTGATAGCTGGTTAATATTCAGTTTTTTTCAGTAGCTACCCTATCCCCTGAAAGATACTTACCTGTTTTTAGCCTGTAGCCTGATAATAAGCCTGCTATCAAGTGCATCTGCTATCTTTTTAAGAGTAGAAAGTTTTGGTAATCCATGAGTCAACCCTTCAATCCTTGCAATCGTTGATTGTGGCATTCCTGTTCTTTTGGCTACATCATCCTGTGTCATTTTCTTTTTTATTCGTTGTTCAATGATGCTTTTGGTAAGCTCATATTCGGGAAGTAGTTTTTTATATGCCTCTCTAACAGCCTTGCTCTTTAATAACTTTTTCCTGTGTTCCTTATAAGTGTAAGTCATAATATCACCCCTTTCTTGAGATATAGTCTTGCATTCGTTTAAGAGCTATTTCTATTTCATTTTGTGGTGTCTTTTCTGTCTTCTTTGTGAAACCATGCAGTAGAATGAATTTTTTACCTGTGTAAGCAAAGTAAAAAATTCTATGTATATTTGCCCTGTCTTTTATTCTTATTTCAAAAAGTTTTCTATAACCCTTAATGGATTTTACATAAGGTTCTTTTACATTCAATCCATATTCCTCAAGTAAGTCTGCAATAAAGATATATCTGGATTTACTCTCCGGGGATAAGGAATCAATAAACTCCTCTACTGGTCGCTTGTCAGAAGATGCAACATAATACTCAATAGACCATTTCATTGTTAAATTAACTATATAGCAATCCTGCTATAAAGTCAAGTAAAAATAATCTTACTTATTGGTTGCTTATAATTTCGGGATAAGTGAGGTTATATGCTGGATAATCTTCTTCTTGCTTACAAAAACCCTGTTTAAATCCCTTTTCTCATGCAGGGTGATACTCTGGTATTTCCTGATTTTTACTGATAGCATACTCAAGTATCATTCTGTTATAGTGTGCAGTAATTGTGCAGTTAATAAGAGAAAATAAGGGATAACAGGGTATAAATCTGCTATCCCTTAAATTCAGGTTTTGCAAGTATTGAAACCAGTAGCAAGTAAGGTATAAAATAATGAGTGAGCTTTGAAATCATTCGTAATCAGCAGGTCATGGGTTCAATTCCCATCATCGGCTTAAATGAAATCAATAAATGCTATTTATAATCTCCCAGACCTCAAGATTGATATTGCAAGCCAGAGTCCTAAAAGTCCTGCCACAATATAGCCTATTACACCGAGCATGGGGAAACCAAATAGGAGTGGTTCCTTGCCTGAGAGCATTACTACTGACGAGCCGATTACGATGGCGGATATGATGAGGGAAAAGGATAGGCGGTTGCTTGATTTGTCCATATCCATTATGAGCCTGTCAAGTCCGCTGTGGACAAACTCAATTTTCAGTTTGTCCTTCATGACCTTTTTCAAAATATAGCTTAACTGCCCCGGTATGTCTTTTACAATATCGCTTAAATCACTTATGGTTCTGTATGCCTTTGTAATCTGATACGAAGGGCTTAATCTCTTTCTTATCAATTCCATAGCAAAAGGTTTTGCCTCTTCAAGAATCAGAATATCGGGGTCAAGTGCCCTCGCAAGCCCCTCAATAGTGATAAAGGTCTTGCCGAGGAGTATGAGTTCATTGGGCACCCTTGCCTTGTAGTTCAGTGCCAGCTGAAATACATCACTTAAGATTTTTCCTGCCTGTATCTGCCTCAGTGCCTTGCCGTAATAAGGGTCTATCAAATCCTGCAGGTCATTCTTGAATGCCTTAGTGTCCACATCCTCAGTTAGAAGCCCAAGTCGGATATATTCATGAATAAGTTTGTCGTAATCAAGCTCAATCAGGGATAAAAATGTATTTGCGAGACTCTCCATGATATCATCATCAATCTTCCCCACTATGCCGAAATCTACAATCCCTATTTTATTGTTTTCC
>DNJG01000080.1 GCA_003489165.1 Nitrospinota bacterium
TATGCTAAAAATTGGCAGAATTTCCCATGAGCCTTTTTTTATAACTGCTGTGCAGTTATTCGGCAGAATTCTTGGGATATTATCAATAAAACCGCCGCCTGTTATATGTGCAATCCCCTTTATCTCTATTTTAGAGCCATCCATTAATGAATGAATCACCTTTGAATAATTCCTATGTGGTTTTAATAATGCCTCACCGAGTGTCTCGCCAAGCTCATTTATATGTGTTTTTACTGTATAGCCTTTATTGGTAAAAAGAACTTTTCTTGCGAGGGAATATCCGTTTGTATGGAGGCCGCTTGATGCAATCCCGATTAAAATATCCCCCTTCTTAATCTTATCACCTATGATAATCTTTTCTTTCTCAACCACACCTGTTACAGAGCCTGCCAAATCGTATTCTCCTGACACATATATCCCCGGCAATTCTGCTATCTCACCGCCAATAACAGGCACATCAGCCTCACGACAACCTTCGGCAATACCCTTTAAGATATCCTCAATATGCTCAGGCCTGACCTTTTCTGTAGCTATATAATCAAGGAATGTAATAGGCTTTGCACCCTGACACAAAATATCATTACAGCTATGGGCAACCATATCTATACCGATTGTTGTATGCACCCCCATTGCATTTGCAATCATCAACTTTGTCCCGACACCGTCAATACTCTGGACAAGGACGGGATGTTTATAATTTTTTACTATATCCCCCAAATCATATAAGGCTCCGAATGTCCCAAGACCGGTAAGGACCGATTTATTAAATGTTGACTGGACATGCTTCTTTATCCTTTTTACACTCTCATTCCCTGCCTCAATATTCACCCCTGAATCTTTATAAGTAATACCACTCATCAAAACCTCCGAGAATAAAGTGATTAGTGAACAGTGAGCAACTGACCACTAACCCTTGAACACTCAAATAGTAACCCATGAAATCCATAACCGTCAAATATAAAATATACAAAAGAACAAAAACCTAATTTTAGACAGGATATACAGGATAAAACAGGATTACTTTTATCTTTTTTAAATCCTGTTAATCCTGTCAAGTTTTTATGATTTCCTACACATGAACATAAGGTCTTATCTAAATCGTTCGTGCATTATATAGGTTAATAATATATACTTAACATATACACTATAGTATTAATATTATATACTATTACCTGTTCTTGGTTTATAACAGTTTGAAAAGCATAAGCTTTAATATTGGCATAGCTATTGCTTTACATTATTGATTGCCATGCTATACAAGACACCTACATATTACGAATTTAAGGTTGAGAGGGATGATGAGAGGTGTATCAGATGTCAGGTCTGTGTCCGCCAGTGCTCCTATAATTCTACATTTTATAATGCTGAAGAGGACAGGATTTTTAATATTGATGCAAATTGTGTTGGCTGTCACAGGTGCGATACCTACTGTCCAACAGACTGCATAACAATAAAAAGGGTAGGAGAGAATTTCAAAGAAAATACAAACTGGAATTCATGGGCAATAAGAAATATAAATAAGCAGGCAAACACAGGCGGGATACTCTTAACAGGGATGGGGTCGGACAGGCCCCATCGCATCTATTGGGACCATATAGTTGTTGATGCAAGTCAGGTAACAAATCCATCCATAGACCCTCTAAGAGAGCCGATGGAATTAAAGACCTATCTCGGCAGAAAGCCTGATTCAATTGAAATAGAAGATACAAAAAAGGGCATAACACTAAAGACAAAGTTGGCACCGCAGATTGAGTTAAATGTCCCGATAATGTTCTCTGCCATGTCTTATGGTGCCATCAATTACAATGTCTGCGAGGCGCTGGCAATGGCAGCTGAAAAAATGGGGACATATTACAACACAGGCGAGGGCGGACTACATAAAAATTTATATAAATATGGAAAGAATACAATCGTTCAGGTAGCGTCAGGAAGATTCGGTGTCCACCTTGATTACCTTGGAGTTTCAGCAGCAGTAGAAATCAAGATTGGTCAGGGTGCAAAACCCGGCATTGGCGGTCATCTCCCCGGAGAAAAGGTTACAGAAGAGGTATCAAAGACAAGGATGATACCTGTAGGCTCTGACGCACTCTCCCCTGCGCCACACCATGACATATATTCAATTGAGGATTTAAGGCAGTTAATTTACGCATTGAAAGAGGCAACAAATTATGAAAAGCCTATCTCTGTAAAGATTGCAGCAGTCCACAATGCCGCAGCTATTGCGAGCGGCATTGTAAGGGCAGGGGCTGATATTGTTGCATTAGACGGTATAAGGGGTTCAACAGGCGCCGCTCCTGTTATGATAAGGGATAGTGTTGGAATACCAACAGAGCTTGCACTTGCTCAGGTTGACCAGAGGCTCAGAGATGAGGGGATAAGGAACTGGGCATCTATTGTGGTAGCAGGCGGCATAAGAAATTCTGCCGATGTGGTAAAGGCTATTGCACTCGGTGCAGATGCAGTATATATAGCCACATCCGCACTTGTTGCCATAGGCTGTACAGTCTGCCAGAAATGTTATTTAGGCAAATGCGCATGGGGTATTACAACAAATGACCCATATCTTGCAAGGAGGCAGAATCCCGAGCTTGCCGCAGAGAAATTGGTAAATCTGCTTACAGCATGGAGCAGGGAGATAAAGGAAATGTTAGGCGGCATGGGATTAAATGCCATTGAGAGTTTGAGGGGCAACAGGGAAAGACTGAGAGGCATGGGTCTTTCTGACAGGGAACTAAAAATACTCGGGCTGAAACATGCAGGGGAAGGAATGTGAGAAAATTATAAAACAAGCCACAGACTTTCACAGACTAAAATCTTTTTAAAAAGGTTTAATCTGTGTTTATCTGTGTCCATCTGTGGTTAATTATTTTTTGTTTCTTATGAAAATCGTTTATCCAAAAGAAGAAGCGTGTATGGCTTGCAGGCTCTGTGAGGGTGCCTGTATTACATAGCATTCAAAATCCAAAGACACATTAAAGGCATATAAGAAGGAGAATCC
>DNJG01000157.1 GCA_003489165.1 Nitrospinota bacterium
AGACTTTTTAAATGAAATACTACCGACTCCCCTAATGCCTCAAGGTTATATCCACCCTCAAGAACAGATACAATTCTCCCTTTACAGACCTTATCTGAAGCCTCACAAATAATATCTGTTAGTTTGCCAAATCCTTCAGATGTAATATTCATTGACCCAAGGGGGTCGTCTATATGTGCATCAAAACCGGCAGAAATCATAATCAAATCCGGTTTGTAATTGATTATCTCAGGATAAATCCTTTTTTTAAAGAGAGAAATATATTCCTTATCACCTTGCCCCTGTGGCAGAGGGAAATTCATTGTAAAACCTTTTCCATCACCTTCACCAATTTCATCAGCGATTCCTGTTCCCGGAAAGATATATTGCTGGTGGGTGCTTGTATAAAATACAGCAGGGTCATCATAGAATGAGTTCTGTGTGCCGTTGCCATGATGGACATCCCAGTCTATAATAAAGACCTTCCTTACATCATACTTTTTTTGGGCATACTTTGCACCTATTGCAATGTTATTAAAAATGCAGAAACCCATTGTCCTGTCCCTTTCTGCATGGTGTCCTGGCGGTCTTATAGCACAGAATGCATTATTTATCTTTCCTTCAAAAATGGCATCTATTCCTGTTATAACACCCCCTGCGGCGAGAAGGGCCGCATTATAAGAGTCTTCTGAAATAACAGTATCTGCATCTAAACTTTTAATACCAGTTTCACAAGCCTCTTTAACACTGTGAATGTATTCTTTATCATGGATTAATGAAATCTGTTCAACAGTCGCAGGAATCGGGGTTAAATTTATCAGTTTTTCTGTCAGGTTCTCTTTTTCTATCCACTTAATGATTGCAGTAAGACGGTTGGAATTTTCAGGATGACTGCCAGTATCATGTTTCAAATATATAGGTGAATACACAAAACCTGTCTTCCTCATATATCTAAAGAGTAGCAAATAAAGGTAAAATCGTCAATTGTAGAACTGTTTATGTTGCATAGAAGCAGGGGTTTTGGGTAGGAGTTTAATAAAATACCCCTACCCAAAAAATCAAAGTTAGATTAATGCCTGAATCTCTGATGGCAGGCATTGCAGTTGGTTATTAATTCTGATAGCAATACGAGAGCCTTATCACGATTGCCTGCCTTTGCAGTATCGGCAAGCTCATCGGCTTTTAGATGCACTGCCTTGCCGAGAGGCACAAAGTCTGACTCACCCGCCATCTGACCGACAAGGGAACATCGTTTCTCCTCTTCCGGATTCCAGCCGAGCTTTGACTTTGCAATATCTCCTGCCTTATTGAGGTCATTTATGGCAAGGGCGGCGGTTATCTCGCTTATGGTGTCAAGGTGCTGTCTCATCATCCCTTTCTGCATGACCTTCATCGGCGGAGGTATCTTAAGCTCTGTCCTGTCATCAGTCTTTGGTCCCCCCTTTTTCATCATCATTTCATGCATCTGTGCATGTTCATCAGCAAGAGAGACTCCTGCAGTTAAAAATGTGATAGCTGCCGCAATAGAAAGTATCTTTTTCACAAAATATCCTCCTTTGAATTATAGATTTCTAAACTTTGTATGGCATTGAATACAGGTATCCAGAAGTTCGTGTGTAACCTTCTGAACCTTCTTCAAATCACCTTTTCCTGATGCCTTAATCAAAACCTCCAATTGGTGGTGAAACTCGTGGTCAATCTTGATAAATTCTGCTACCTTATCGTTGTTTTTCGGAAGAACAATCTCCTTTCTTTCAAGAGCCTCTTCTGTTTTGTGCTTAGCCTTATGAACCTCGTGGAAAGGCTCTTCAATTGCACTCAGATTGTTTAACATAAGAGATGTTATGAGATTCTTGAATGCACTGTCAAGCGCCTGCATCTCTGTTTTTAAGGGATTCTCTAAACCTGTCGGCTTGGCATTTTCGGCAAGAGCTGTGGAAGATGAACAGATTACCGCTGAAAAAACTGCTATGAGGGCAAAAAACTTTATCTTTATCATTCAATCACCTCCTTTCTTTATTTTAATTTTATCGTTTATGGAATTACTATGCACTAATACACTTTTCATAGTTTTTCCAGAGCTTGTTCCCTTCATCAACAAGGGAAAATGAAAACCCGCTCAATGACCATCTCATGGTTGAAGCCTGTATTAATCCGATAAGCATAGATACGGCAGCCTTTGCGCTTATATCTTTCTTTATTTTGCCGACCTTTTGCCCTTCCTTAACCAATGACTCTAATTTTTCAGAGTAAGACATGATTGTTTTTAAGAGCATCTCTCTTAATTTTACATTTCCTATGTGCATTTCATCAGAGAAGATAAGCCTTGGAATTCCTTCATTCTTTTCTATGTAGTCAAGGTGGAGTATAAAAACCTTTTCAAGATTTAGAAGGGGAGTGCCCGGGGTCTTAAAGATATTTTCAAAATTTTTATTGAGTTCACTGCCAATGCTCTTTACCATCTCATAGAGAATTTCCTCTTTATTTTTAAAGTGTCTGTAAAGATTGGCCTCAGATGTTCCAACCTCCTTTGATATGGCCGCAGTTGTAAGCCCATTGATACCTTGGCTTGCAATAATTTTAAGGGCAGCCTGAGTTATCTGAATTCTTCTTGTATCTCTGTCAAATTTTATTTTCTTCTTTGTTGTCATATATATAATATGTAAGTTAGTATTTACTCACATGATATAAAATTAAATAAAACCTGTCAAGTGTTTTTTTGATGAGTATTTAAAGAATTTCATTTTTATGGGAAATGACGTATATTTAAGTGATAGAAAAGGGAATTAAAATAAAGTATAATCTGAATACAAGTTTAAAATGGCAAAGAGCGAATGGGTCGGAATGGTTAGGAGGTGTTTTAAGGTGAAATCAATTAATATCGGTTTATTGGGATTTGGGACTGTTGGGACAGGTGTAGTTAAAATTTTACAGCAAAATAGTGGTGTCATTGGAAAAAGGCTCGGTGCAAAATTAAACCTNNACAAAAGATGCCAGCAAAGTTTTAAATGACCCTGAAGTAAATATTGTGATTGAACTTATTGGCGGATATGAGCCTGCTAAGAGATTTATCCTTAAGGCATTGAATAATAAAAAGCATGTAGTTACTGCTAATAAGGCATTACTTGCAAAACACGGAAGTGAAATCTTTGAGACAGCAAGTAAGAATAATGCGGATATAGGATTTGAGGCGAGTGTAGGCGGCGGCATCCCGATTATAAGGGCAATTAAAGAGGGGTTTACTGCAAATAATATCCAGTCAGTTTATGGGATAGTTAATGGGACTTGCAATTATATATTAAGCAAGATGAGTGATGAGGGGAGGCAATTTGATGAGGTTTTAAAGGAGGCTCAGGCATTAGGTTTTGCAGAGGCAAATCCAAGCCTTGATATTGACGGCATTGACTCGGCACATAAAGTTACAATCCTATCATCCATTGCATTTGGTGTGAGGGTTGATTTTGATAAGGTCTATACTGAAGGGATTTCAAGGATAACGCCGATAGATATAAACTTTGCAAGGGAATTTGGCTATCGTATTAAACTCCTTGCTATAACAAAGAGAAGCAATAATGAAATAGAGGTCAGGGTGCATCCCACAATGGTTAAAGAAGATAATCCTATATCAAAGGTGAATGGTGTTTTAAATGCCATTGAGGTAACAGGTGATGCAGTAGGGGAGAATATGCTCATTGGCAGAGGGGCAGGTGATATGCCGACAGGGAGTGCGGTTGTTGGTGATGTAATAGAAATAAGCAGGAATATCTTAAACGGCGGTGTGAATAGAGTATCTCCTCTCTCCTTTCTGCCAAAGTATATAGAGGATGCAAAGATAAAGAATATCAGTAATATCATTTCAGAATATTATATAAGATTTTCTGTTTTAGATAAGCCCGGTGTTTTGTCAAAGATTTCAGGGGTGCTTGGCAATAATTCAATCAGTATCTCATCTGTTATTCAAAAAGGGAGGGGAGAGAAAGGCGGAGTCCCTCTCGTTGTTATGACTCATTCTGCAAAAGAGAAGGACATCCAGAAAGCACTTTCGGAGATAGATAAACTTGATGTTGTTCTGGATAAATCTGTTCTTATTAGGGTAGAGAATGGGGAGAGGGGATAGGGTAAGGTGGTAGAGGAAATTTGCCTTTTCTAAAAAATTCACACATGTCATTGAAAGATATTCAGAGCAAGATAAAAAGTGGCAACTATAGATTCTCTGACCATGCTGTTAAGAGGAGGTAGTTAAAATGAAAAAGTGTGTGTTTTGTGGGGGGAATGTAGAAAAGGCGATGGTAACATTCACATATAAAGATGATGATAAATACCTATTTGTAGAGCATGTGTCTGCTGATATCTGCACAAGATGCAGCGAAAAAATGTATTCCCCGAAGGTTGCCGATGAACTGCTGGAATTTGCGAAAAATAAATTCAAGCCTGTGAAGACCATCAAAGTGCCGGTATTTGATTTTACTGTGCATCAGTAAGGGCTGAGCAAGGCGAATTTAAGGGGGTTGGAGAGAGAATCAGGCAAAAAAAGAGGAAGGGATAGTTTATAGATAAATCCTCTCCCTGCCTGAATTTGGGAATGATGAGAGGATGATAAAGATATGAGAAAGATGCATGGAAAACACTATAAAAAGAGGAGGAAAAAATATGCCTGAAGATAAAGCAAGAATATTAAGTATAATTGTAGCAAATATAACTTGGAATCCTTCTGGCTGGAGAAATCCTTATACAAATCCCAAAGCTGGGCACAAGTACGCCCGCACATATCCTGGCCATGAATCGTTGAACTTTAAATTTGATAAGAAAAATCTAGACACGGAACAATTAATTTATGGTTTTATCCAAGGGACTAACCCGCCAAAAAAATTCAAAGATGGAGGGGTTATAATTTTCTATACAAGAAATTTAGATACTAACAATGCAGAAATCGTTGGAATTTATTGTGATGTAAAAATAATCGATAAAAAAATAACACCATGGAATGGCTTTCAAAATAATGAACTGATTAGTAATATTAAAGCCCAGAAGGATTTGTCAATGTTATTTCCAATTCCTCTTGATGCAAAAAAATATTCTAAGACTAAGAAAAGATTAGTTCCGCAAATTGGTTATACATATAAAGATATCAACTTTGCAATAAATATTGTTGAAGATGAAATTAAAGAACTTTCAAAATCAGGTATGCAATCTCAAGAGCTTAACAGATTAAATAACATCTATCACTATCTTACTGGCAAAAGATATTATTTTAATAATAGCTTAATATCAGACCCTGAACAAGATGAATTGTCATTGATTATTGAACAGCAGGACAAGAATGAAATAATAAATGAATTAAATAGTTTAAAAATAACCGACCCTGAAATAATAGAAATTAAGCATAAGACATATAAAAGGGACAATAAAACAATTGTTCAACTCAAGATATTAAGAGATTTTAAGTGCCAACTTTGTGGATGCAGTATTATAAGGAAAAATAAAAAACCATATATAGAAGCTGCACACATAACCCCTAAAAGTGAAAAAGGGGTGGAAAAGCCAGATAACATATTAATACTATGTCCTAATCATCATAAAGAATTTGATTTGGGTGACAAAGAAATAATTGAACATACTAAAGAAAGAATACAATTTAAACTAAATAATGTTTTTTGCGATATAAATTTAAAACTATAATTTATGTGACATGTATAAACAAACGGCGGATATCGAGAAGCAATAAATTTACAGTTAAATGAAAAATAACAGTCATGTAAATATAATAAAAAAATTCCAGTCTGTAATGGAGTGTTTGAGGTCGCTAGAAATCATCTCAGACAAGGATATTAAATGGGAATCGTCTGGGAAAATAAACCTTCACAGTTGGATTCAATTTGCTCTAATAAAAGGTGGTATAAATTCGGGTTTACTGGCAGTACCAGAAATAAAAATAGAGTATGCTAATCCATTGGACCCTAAGATTTTTGGCTTAGATAAGCGAAAAAGGAATTTTAGTAAGGTTGATGTGGGTTTTTATGATAATGATAAAACCCTTCTTGGCGTTGCAGAGGTATATACTTTAGACACAGCGCATGAAGCAAGGAATAGTAAAGAGGCGGGTTTTTTGACACCGCGAGACTCTTTAGTTCACATGGTTAAAAACCCTAAAGACGACAATAAGATTTCTTTTTTTATATTAGTTGTCATGTTACCTCGTAAAGCAGATGATATTCCATATAGGGCTGAGTTAAAAAGAAAAAGAATTATAGATGATAACTTTGTGAATGGGAAAAATTATTATGACCACTTTGTTAAAGATTGGAAGGAGTTAAAGAAAGAGATAAGTAAATGTGATATTCAAACTTCTTTAGTTGTAATAACTGAAAGTGAGGTGGAGGTGATTTAAGAATGACCTCAAAGACCACCCGCTACCTAACCAAAACCCTTTTTGTTAAGGCTTTGGTGGGAATTAGAGGAACACGATACTGAATTTTGCTAATGTAAGAATTTGATTATGGAGGAATAGATATTATGACCGATACAGAGATCAAAATAAAGGGACTTGAAGTTCTTACCCGTTATATGGGATTGGTGGAAGCTGAAAAAGAGCCGCAAAAAGATAAAGGTTTAACACCTGATGGCTGCATAAAATGAAAAGGTGGTGATTTTTGTATGAAATACATTATTCTTCTTGGTGATGGGATGCCTGATTATCCCATAGATGAATTGGGGGGTAAGACTCCGCTGGAGTATGCGAAGACTCCGAATATGGACTTTATTGCAAAAAATGGGACTGTAGGATGTGTGAAGACTATCCCTGATGGTTTTCCGCCGGGAAGTGATGTGTCAAATTTATCCATACTCGGTTATGACCCTGCAAAATATTATACAGGGAGGGCTCCACTTGAGGCGGCAAGTATTGGAGTAAAACTTTCACCTACCGATATAGCTTTCAGATGTAATCTTGTTACACTGAAACCAACGGATAGTGAATTAATCATGGATGATTTTAGTGCAGGGCATATAAGCACAGAAGAGGCAAAAGAGTTAATTTCTGCAATTGATAAGAAACTGGGAACTGAGGAGATTAAGTTCTATCCGGGGGTCAGTTATCGTCATCTCATGGTTTGGAAAAATGGGAGCAGCGACTTGAAACTTACGCCACCCCATGATATTTCAAGCAAGAATATAAAAAGCTATATTCCTCAAGGAGATAGAGCTAATATCTTAACAGAGTTAATGAATAGTTCTCAGATGGTTTTAAGTAATCATAAGATAAATAAAGATAGAAAAAATAATGGTAAAAATCCTGCCAATAGTATATGGCTATGGGGTCATGGCAAGGCACCAACAATGCCTACATTGAAAGAGAGATTTAATCTTACAGGTTCAATTATAGCGGCAGTGGATTTGATGAAAGGTATTGGCATTTATGCCGGATTAACACCTATAGATGTTCCGGGTGCAACAGGGTATATTGATACAAATTATGAAGGGAAGGCAGATTATGCCTTAAATGAATTGAAGGAGAAAGATTTTGTATATCTCCATGTAGAGGCGCCTGATGAGGCGGCACATAGTGGTTCACTAAAAAATAAGATAAAGGCGATTGAAGATTTTGATAAAAGGGTAGTCGGGCGGATTTTAGAGGGGATAAAGAAATTTAAGGAGTATAG
>DNJG01000008.1 GCA_003489165.1 Nitrospinota bacterium
CTTTGTCCTGTAGCCCTTGTTAAGGATATTCAGAACTGCATTATCTATATCAGAGGATGCCTTTTCTGAATTTAAAGAATATTTAAGCATCATTGATGCTGAAAGTATTGTGGCTATGGGATTTGCAATATCCTTTCCTGCTATATCAGGGGCGCTTCCGTGTATGGGCTCATACATGCCAATTGGCGAGCCTGAAGATGAAAGCCTTGAGCCGAGACTTGCAGAAGGCAACATGCCTATTGAGCCTGTCAGCATAGCCGCCTCATCACTCAGAATATCTCCAAACATATTTGTTGTAACGATTACATCAAACTGTTTTGGGTATCTTATCAACTGCATGGAGCAGTTATCCACATACATGTGGTTTAATTCTACATCGGAATATTCTTTATGAACCTTTGTAACTACTTTTCTCCATAGTTCAGTGCATTCAAGAACATTTGCCTTATCAACAGAAGTTACCTTTTTATTCCTCTTTCTCGCTACATCAAAGGCTATCTTTGCAATTCTTTCAATCTCGGGTGTTGTGTAAACCATAGTGTTAATGCCTTTCTCAGTTCCATCAGAGAGTTTTTCCACACCGCGGGGTTTTCCAAAATACACATCACCTGTTAATTCCCTCACTACCATTATATCAACCCCTTCAACTATCTCTTTTTTCAGAGTAGATGCCTGCACAAGTGCAGGATAAACTACAGCAGGGCGCAAATTTGCGAATAGCCCCAATTCTGACCTTAAGCCAAGGAGTGCCCTTTCAGGCCTGGCAGAATAGTCAAGTCCATCCCATTTTGGACCACCAACCGCACCAAGAAGGACTGCATCAGAGTCTTTTGCTAATTTAAGGGAGGAATCAGGGAGAGGGGTTTTATATTCATCATAAGCAGAGCCTCCGACAAGTGCATCTTCAAACTCTAAAGATAAGCTGTATTTTTTATCAATTAGTTTTAATACCTCTACCGTTTCTCTTACAACCTCTTTTCCTATCCCATCACCCGGGAGAATGGCTATTTTTTTCACGCAACCTTCCTCTTTACATAATTCATCAATCCTCCTGCATTTATCAACTCCTGCATAAATGGAGGTATCGGTCTTGCCTGATATTTTTCTTTTTTAGTTAAATTATTTATTACACCTGTGGAAGGATTTATCTCAATCTCATCCCCCTCTTTAATCTTCTCTGAAGCGTCTGCACTTTCAAAGATTGGAAGCCCCATATTGAAAGAGTTGCGGTAAAATATCCTTGCAAAACTCTTTGCAATCACACATGAGATACCCGCAGCCTTTATTGAAATTGGTGCGTGCTCCCTTGATGAGCCGCAGCCGAAGTTTTTATCAGCAACGATTATATCTCCATTCTTCATCTTCTTCATAAAAGCAGGGTCTGCATCCTCCATACAGTGTTTTGCCAATTCTTTATGGTCTGTAGTATTCAGATGCCTTGCAGGTATGATTGCGTCTGTATCAATATCAGCACCAAATTTCCAAGCCTTGCCTTTAAGTTTCATTTAAAAACCTCCATGGAAGTTAAAAAAACCTACAAATGGAATTGCCTCTTTTATTTTTCTCTTTAAGGAGTAATTTTCAGTTCCCTCAATCTCCATCTTTTCGTAATGGCCATTCCAGCATCCCAAAGACATTACCCTGTTTCCATAACAATCAATAATATCATTTGATAATACAGGACCGCCGCACTTTCTGCATGAATTATAAGGTTTCACTTTTTCCTCTTAAATATTGAAAGCACCTTATCTTTGACAAGGCTGTATCCTTCCTTTCCCATAAAAAAGATAGCGATAGCAGTCAGCCCCCAGCTGATAATATAAGAACCAAAGGCAATACTGCCCAATAATTTCATGTCGTAAGGGAGAAAAAATATTAGTGGTATGCAAAAATACAGGGTGAAGCTTAAAATTAAAAATGCCATCCCGATAATAAACTTTGTATTTTTCCCTTTTGTAATTACTTCGCTTTTTTTTGTTTCCATTCCATTTTAAAATCCTTTTCTATTATTTTTCTTATAACCTCATCCTGCTCTTCAGTTTCGTCAGGCTGTTCATCTTTTAATTTTTTAAGCAATGAGGAATGTATATTGACCCTGTTATTTAAAAGCTTAATCGCCCTGTTAAGTTTGGAGATGATAAAGATAGCTATAAAAACAGATAACATCATTGCACCAAAAATCAGTTTTGCCTCCATCACTCCTCCTTCTTTAGTTCTTTAAAATACTTTTTACTACTTGTTAACCTCTTTATAATAAAAAGTTTTAAGATTTTGTATTACACAAAAAACTATATCAGAAATGCCATATTTTGTAAAGTTGATAGAATAGGATAGGGGGGAAACTTAAATTACTGACATTGTTCAATTTTTTGTATTGTTTTTTTTGGGCTGATATATCCTCACTGCCCTGCTATGCTCTTCTATTGTTGCAGAGAAGTGATGATTTCCATCATTCTTTGATACAAAATATATATATTTAGAGGCAGAAGGGTGCATAGCGGCGTGAATGGAGGATTTTCCGGGGTTTGCAATAGGACCGGGCGGTAGACCGCCATATCTGTAAGTATTATATGGCGAGTCTATTGATAAATCCTCTTTTCTGATGTTTCCATCATAGATGATTTCATTTTTTTTAAGACCTTCAAGTAAAAGTGAATAAATAACAGTCGGATCGCATTGAAGCCGAATCTTTTTTTTTAACCTGTTATGGAAAACTGCTGATATTATAGATTTTTCCTTTTCATTGCTTGTTTCTTTTTCAATGAGGGATGCGAGTGTAATTATCTGATGCTGGATTAAACCTGTCTTCTGATAGTTATTACTTATCTCCTCTGATACAGCTTTTTTGAATGTATCAACCATCTTTTTCAGAATGACCTTTTCATCCATTCCTTTGCTTAGATAATATGTATCGGGGAATATATAACCCTCTAAATTGTTTGCATCAATTCCTAATGATTTTGTAAAGTTACTGTTAAATGCTGACAGGAGAAATTTTTTCCTGTCTGCAAGTTCTTTTTTATTAAGAAGAGATGCAATTTCAAAAATATTGTAGCCTTCTGGTATTGTTACGGGATATTGATATACCTTCCCCTCTAAAATTAGATTTAGGATTTGTAAAGGTGGCATATCCAGACTCAGTTGATATTCACCTGCCTTAAGATCTCTCTCTGCAGATTTATATTTGGCAAGGAGATTGAAAGCGAAGGTATTTTTAATAATGCCTTCTTTCTTCAATATTGAAGAGACAGTTTTTAAATCAGAACCCTTTGGTATATTTATTATCTTTTGATTTGCAACATGAGATAGGGGGGTATTAGTGATATTCTTTATATATACGATACTGATAATAGTTATAATCAAAAATAATATGCAGAGAGCAAGAATCCATAAGAGAACAACAGAAGACTTTAACCCTGTGTCATATTTAACTTCATCATTATTCATAATTACACTTAGCCCTTTTTCTATCAAGATACCCTTGCAGTATCAATTGGGCTGATAATATATCTGCCACCTCTCTCCTCTTGCTCCTTCTTACATTCGCATTTATCAGCATCTTGTTTACTTCAGAGGTTGTAAGCCTTTCATCCCAGAAGATAAAAGGTGCAGTTATTTTAGATTTTAAGATATTTGTAAAATCAATTACCTTTTGCGCCTGAATACCTATAGTCCCGTTAAGCATCTTTGGAAGTCCGACAATTACAGTATCTATATCGTTTGATTCTATTATCTCTTTGATAATATCTGTATCTTTTTCTATATACTTTCTTTGGATTACCTGTAATTTCTGTGCAGTGATTTCTAATTCATCACTTATTGCCACCCCTATCCTTACATCACCGATGTCAAGTCCAAGTATTCTGCCCATTATTGATTATATTCTGGAAAATTGAAGGTTACAAGTTGAGGGTTTCCCCCAAATTATATTCCTCACCAATTTGTTGTTGTGTTAAATGAACAACAGATAGGTGTGGGGGTTTGCGAACTGAAAAGTCGTTTGTTAATAACTTTAATAGCTCCGTAGAGTGTTTCATTAACAGGGATGGAGACATTCATTTTATGCCCTAATCTGACAATAGCACCGTTTAGAGAATCAATCTCCATTATTTTGCCATTTTCTCTGTCCTGTAGCATGGAGGTCTTTATTGCTCCAGCCTTTAATGTCTTAGAGATAGTCTTTTCTGCAAGGTCATCCGATAGTCTTATTCCCTTTTTATTTGCGACTTCCACTGTTTCTTTCATGGCCATCTCTGCTATCTTCCTTGATTCAGGAATGGAGAGGACATCAGAGACCAATGATCCTGTCAGTGCTGTTATTGCATTAAATCCCGTATTCCAGACCATCTTTGCCCATATATCTTTCTGAATGTTCTCTGATAATTTAATGGGTATTTTGACCCTTTCAAATGCATTCAGAATTTCTTCACATCTCTTGCTCTTGGTGCCGTTCAATTCGCCAATTGTAATCATTCCTGATGCAGTATGCGATATTAAGCCTGGCTCTAAAATCTGAGAGCCTATGAATGCAACACTGCCGATGACCTTATCTGTTCCAAAGAAATTGCCTATTATCTCCTCACTGTCCACCCCATTCAGGAGTGACATTATAACGGTATTGTTGTTAACAGAATTGATTATTGTATTGCAGGCATCATGCAGGTCATAAGATTTTACTGCAATAATTATCAAATCATATTTTTCATTATTATCTGGTATCTCTACTGCCTTTATTTTTATATTAAAATCACCGTTTATGCTTTTTATATAAAGCCCTTTTTCCTGAATTGCCTTAAGGTGTTCACCCCTTGCAAGAAATGTTACATCTAATGAGCCTGTCGAATTACCCCCACTCTTTGCCAGCATCCCTCCAAAATAACCACCAACCGCACCAGCACCAACAATTAGTATTTTCACATTTATAATTTAATTATTGCTTCTGTTATTGCCTTCCCAAAATCCTTTGCAGCCGCAGGGCCATTTGCAGTAATAGTTTTGCCAAAAACTATTACATCTTTTTTTATGAATTTTGCACCGCCGTTTTGTAGTTCTTTTAGAGATTCGGGTGTCTCATAAACAGTTGCCTCTCTGTTTTTCAGAATGCCTGCCTTTGCCAGGACAGCACAAGATAGACATATAGCTGCAATTACCTTGTTTGATTTATCTGCCTCCTGAATGAGTTTATGCAATTGACTATCATTCCATAGATGTTCCGGTGAGCCGTTACCTCCAACTACTATAACTGCATCATAGTCGTTAGCCTTTGCATCTTTAATCAGGATGTTTGGTGTTGCTGTTGCCCCAAGCATACCAGAGCATTTACCCATTTGTTTGCATCCAATTGTTACCTTTGCCCCTTCTTTTTCAAATATTTCTTTTGGATGATTCAGTTCCTCATCCCTGAAATTTTTTGGTGCAATTACCATTAAAATATTTTTACCTGTTAATTTTTGTGCCATAATAGTGCCTCCTTAAATATACACATAGAAATTTCATCCTATGTTAATAGCACAGATTTAAGAGACGATTGCACAGATAAACCAATGGAATTGTCTGAATTTAATCTGTGTAAGCTGTATTTTATAATTATGGGTAATTAGAGATTGTTGAGTTTGTTGACAATCTCTTGGTTCTTTGTTTATTGTAATCTCATCGGCATGATAACGCATTTGTAATTCTCATCGTTCATTTGCATGAACAGGGTAGGGCTTACAGAGTCTTTTATATCTAAAATTATTTCATTGCTATCCACTGCACTCATTATATCCAGAATATACCTGGCATTTAGTCCAATAGAAAGTCCTTCTCCTTTATACTTTACATCAACCTTTTCTTTTGCCTCACCAATGCCGGCCGTATCAGAGAGCAGCTCAATATTATCTTTCTCAATATTAAATTTTACCATTTTTGATTTTTCATCTGATAAGAGTGAGACCCTCTTTAATGCATGGATTAATACATCCTTGTTTAAAATCACCCTCTTGTCATTATTCTTTGGCAGGACTACCTCATAATTGGGGAATTGTCCGTCAATGACCCTTGATACGAGAACGAATTTTTTCTTTTTAAATACAGCATGATTTTCATATATGCTGAATAAAACATCCTCATTGTCGTCTTCTACCAGTTTTAATAATTCCGATGTGGTCTTTTGAGGTATGATTACATTTATCTTTTTCTCTACTATCTTTGGATTTTCATTTTTTATATAGGATAATCTATGTCCATCTGTAGAGACCAATTTTACGGTGTTTCCTTCTGCCTCAAGGAGTGTCCCATTAAGTGTATATCGGGTCTCATCTGAAGAGACGGAAAATATAGTTTTTCTGACCATATCCTTTAACTGAGACGGTTCAAATTTTACAAGATAATCTTCACCGTATGATGGGAAGGCAGGAAATTCATCTACAGGGAGTCCTGATAGACGGGTCTTATAATTGCCGCAGGATAGATTAATCCATAAGTCTGCAAATTCATTTTCATGCTCCTTCCTCTTGACACCTGACTTTTGGTTGACATTAATATCTGCATCAGGTAGTTCCCTTACTATGTCAAAGAGTTTTCTTGCATTTGCTGTAAACCTCCCTTTGCTTTTTACTGATGCATTGTAGAATCCCTTTATGCCTATATTCAGGTCTGTTGCGTATATCCAGATACCAGAATCAACGACCTCTATTAAGATATTAGAGAGTATTGGTATTGCCCCTTTTGTATCTGCTACACCCTGTGATTTCTGCAGCCCTTTAAAAAATTCACTTTTTGTTATAGTAAACTCCATTTATTCCTCCTACCTTGAAAATTAAATTTTTTAATTAATATGATATTATATTCTTTTCTTATTTTAACGCAATAACTTTAGTCCAACATTTTATAATTTCTGGTTTACGGATAAGGTATTTGCTGTTATCGCTAAACTTTTAAATTTCCTAAAATTTGCATAAATATTATCATACAGCATTTGGCATTGCAACAAATAATAAGTTTTGATAAAATTCATATTAAAATGTTACCAAAAATTCTTTTAAGCCTCCTTTTTTTATCAATATTTCTGTCAAACAATCTTAATGCTGAATTTCTTGAAAATGCAAAATATATTGGCAGTTTTTCTGGAAAGAAACTGCTAATCATCAGGGATGATAAATGGAAAAGTATAGGCAGTGGTGTAGATTTTAAGATTATTAAATTGGTGAGAAGTGAAAGTGGTTTTGATATAGTCATCAAGTTTTTAAGGATTGATTTGAAGTCTATAAGGGCAAAAGTTGTTTATAGTAAGAACTCAGAGACAAGATTTAAGAATGTAAAAAATATTATAGAAAAGGATGATGCTATTGCCGCAATAAATGGGAGTTATTTTGATGTAAATGGGAATCCATTAGGCCTCTTGATAGCAGGCGGTAAGATCATAAACAACAGGATAGTTACACACCCGCTTTATTCGGGGATATTTTATATCAAGGAAGATATGCCTTATATAGTATATAGAGATAATTTTCAGTCAAGCGGTGTAACTGAGGCAATTCAGGTTGGCCCTATATTAATAGCAGATGGAAAAGATGCAGAAGATTTTAAGGATATTCATTCTATTCACTATCGCTCGGGTATTGCCATAGATAATTCAGGGAGGGTTATCATATATGCCACAGATACGAAGTATAATGGGATTAGCCTGCATGAGGTGAGGCAGGTTATGAGGCTGTCGGATATAAGTTGTATGAATGTATTAAATTTGGATGGGGGTGGATCAACTCAGATGTATATATCTACTCCATATTTTTCTGATTATATAACAGGGAA
>DNJG01000051.1 GCA_003489165.1 Nitrospinota bacterium
ACAGGTATATCAGATGTCCCTGCGGTTGCAACCAATACCATCCCTTTAAGATTTTTCTTCTTATTTTTTATAACAATAGTTCTTGCAGTTTCATTATATTGAGCTTTTTTACTAATCTTCTTTATTCTCTTAAATATCTCTGATGTTGCCCTTGTAGCGAGTATATCTGAGCCCTTCTTAATCATCTTTTCTATTATTGCTGCTATCTGCCGGGTAGTTTTCCCCTCACAGTATATTACCTCAGGAAATCCCTGCCTCAACTCCCTATGGTGGTCCACATGGGCAAAGCCTATATCCTCATAAGGCAGGTGTTTGAGCATCTCTATCGCCTTATTTGGATGGACTTTTCTATTATATATTTCGTTTACTAATTTTTTTAAATTTGACCGAATCATATTATTTTTATCCTTTATTAATCAATTATACGGAGATATGCCTTAACCCCTCAATCCAGCAGAATATACGAGCATAAGGATTGTCTTATTTTTAGATTATCTACTGAATTAAGAATTTTTGCAACTTCTTCTTGCTGATTCTTTCCTTGCAACCTGAACCATCAATAATCTCAATAAGCTGGAGTTTTTAAGTTTAGGTGATAGAAAGGTGACAGGCTATTTATAAGTATCTTTTCCTCTAATCTTGATTCTATAGACCACAACCATCTTTGACCTATCATCTATAGTGTAGAGAATACGGTAATCAGCGACTCTGATATGATAGCCTTCTTTATCTGTTAATTTTTTACAATCCGTGCGGTCTTGGATTTTGTGATAGGTTAAGGATGGCTTTATCAATATTTGTCCTGAATGGAGGGGGGATTTTTAAAGCCTCTTTTTCAGTCTTTCGCTCTATGATGATTTTGTAATTCAAGGCTTAAGCCACCTCTGACGAAATTTTTCATAAGGGGTAAATTTTGTAGCTTCTTTTTCAGCCTTCAGGAGGTCATTAGCATCTTCAAGGTCTTCAATAAATTCCAGAAGACTTTTATAGTCTTTAAGGTTGATGACCACTGCTGTTTTGTGACCCTTCTCATCAATCAGGTATTTTGTTTTGATAGACTCGTTAGTGTTTAGCATTTAAATCACCTCTTGAAAAGAAGGATACTAAAGGACAGATGATAAGTCAAGATTGAATTTGAATGAATGAAGGGGATGCCATTTTCTTCTGTCTTGCAAGGGATAAAAAACACAGGCACATTCAAAAGGCAGGAGATTGGAATAATAATGGAAATCAGATGCTCTGAAAAAGCTGATAAACAGATTAAAAAGATATGCAAGGGAGATAGAAAAAGTGCTAAAATAATAACAAAGGCAATTGAGGCTTATTAAGAAAGATAAAATAAATTAAAAATTAAAACATAATAAATCATAGGGGAGGTGAATTAGATGTCTGCAACGGTTGAAAAGATAGCACTTGAGTTATTAGGTTTACCTGCTAAGTCCCGTGCATTGCTTGCCGAAAAACTTATTGAAAGCCTTGATGAGAAGCAGGATAAAGATGTTGAATCTCTCTGGATAAAAGAGGCGAGGAGACGCAGCAGGGAAATTAAAAACGGCAAGGTTAAATTGTAAGCCTGCAAAAGATGCCTTAAGGGAAGCACGATTGAAACTGAAATGAAGGCGATATTATTCCATCCAGAAGGCAGGAGATTGAAAGATAGGCAATATGAATAAACTCACAGATAAAGTTTCTTTAATTACCGGTGCGGGGAGAGGGATAGGACGGGGGATTGCCATTGCTATGGCAAAGGCAGGCTCATCCGTAGTCCTCGTATCAAGGAATCAATCAGAATTAGAAAATATAGCCAAAATTATAAATGAATCAGGTGGAACAGCGTTGCCCATAAAAACTGATATTTCAGATGAGAAACAGGTCAATAACATGGTAGAAAAAGCCCTTAATAAATTTGGCAAGATAGATATTCTGATAAACAATGCAGGGCAATTTTTGGAAAAGCCTATTTTGGATACTACTGTAGAAGAGTGGGAAAAAGTCATGGGTGCAAATCTAAAAGGCATGTTCCTCTGCACAAAAGCAGCGATGAAAGGGATGATGGAGAGAAAGAACGGGACAATTATAAATTTTTCATCTGTTGGCGGCAGGATTGGGCTAAGAGGGAAGGCTGTTTATTCGGCATCAAAGTTTGGTGTTGTTGGGTTTTCAAAGGCTCTATCAAAGGAGCTTAAACCTTATAATATAAAAGTCCATATTATTTACCCATACATGGTAGATTCCAATAACACTATTGACTGGTCAAAGGAAAATCCCCTTAATATAAACAGTGTAGATGATATTGCAGATTTGGTTGTATATCTCGCCTCATTACCCCTCAGAGTGGATATTGAAGATATCGTGATAGACCCTTATCTAAAGGGATAATTTTCAATCCCTCCACGCCCATCTTTTTAATTACCTTTTTTATTGAAATATTTTAAGTTTATGCTATTCTTTTTAGACGCTTTTTATAAGACTGCATATTGAAAAAACTGAGGGGGAGGATTAATGAATATACACGAATATCAGGCTAAAGAACTGCTTTCAAAATATGGTGTTTCTGTGCCAAAGGGGAGGGTTGCATTTACACCTGATGAGGCAGAGGAGACTGCAAAGGGTATTTTGAAAAACAATAGTGTCTGTGTTGTCAAGGCACAGATACACGCAGGAGGAAGGGGTAAGGCAGGCGGAGTCAAGCTTGCAAAGAGCCATTCAGAAGCGAGGCAGTATGCGGAAGGAATGCTTGGCAAAAAACTCATAACTCACCAGACTGGACCAGAAGGAAAAGAGGTAAAAAAGGTCTTAATAGAGGAAGGATGTAATATTGGAAGAGAGCTTTATCTTGGAATGGTGGTGGACAGAGCGGCACAGCGTGTTGTGGTAATGGCATCTTCAGATGGTGGTGTTGAGATAGAAGAGGTCGCAGCAAAAAGCCCTGAGAAGATTTTAAAAGAATATGTTGACCCTGCAGTCGGCTTAATCCCTTTTCAGGCAAGAAAGCTCGCATTTGGCCTCGGGATTGATAAATCACTTGTTAATAAGACTGTGAAATTCATGGATGGGCTTTATAAAGCATTCATAGAAACTGATGCTTCAATGGCAGAGATAAACCCTCTGGTTATTACAAAAGACGGGAATATCCTTGCGCTTGATGCAAAGATGGGTTTTGATGACAATGGACTTTTCAGACATAAGGAAGTCCATGATATGAGAGATTTGGATGAAGAGGACCCAAAGGAGATAGAGGCATCAAGGCATAGTTTGAATTATGTCGCCCTTGATGGTAATATTGGCTGTATGGTGAATGGTGCAGGGCTCGCCATGGCAACAATGGATATTATAAAACTATACGGCGGCATGCCTGCAAACTTCCTTGATGTCGGCGGCGGTGCAAATAAAGAGCAGGTAACTGCAGCCTTTAAAATTTTAATGTCCGATGCAAAGGTTAAGGCAGTCCTTATTAATATATTCGGTGGCATTATGAGATGCGATATTATTGCAGAGGGTGTTATTGCGGCAGTTAAAGAAGTTGGCATTAAAGTCCCTCTTGTTGTCCGGCTTCAGGGGACAAATGTTGAGTTAGGAAGAAAGATTTTATCCGAATCAGGCTTAAATATTATTACTGCTGAAAAGATGGATGAGGCTGGAGAGAAGGTAGTAAATGCGGTAAAATAATTCAGATTAAAGAAAAGGAGGAGAATTTACAGGCAATAAGGGATGACTGTTTTAAATGGATATTCAGATAGATCCTCATACATTGGAACGTGCAGAAGAACGAGGGACAAATGAACAGGAAATTAGAGATGTAATTCAGACAGGTTCTTCTATTCCTGCCAAGTATGGACATATAGGTAAAGCCAAAGTATATGACTTCAAACAAAAACGCCTTAATAAATATTATGAGCAGAAAAGGGTTGAAGTGTTTTATACTATTGAAAGAGATAAAATCATAACTATTACGGTCTATGTATTTTATGGAAGATGGGAGGAATAAATGAACATT
>DNJG01000059.1 GCA_003489165.1 Nitrospinota bacterium
GGAGCACCAATTTGAATTCTCCCCTCACAACCTTGACGAGATAATCACAGAAACTCTGAAATTGGTTGAATATAAAATAAGGGAGAGAAATTTAGAATTAAAACTTGACTTAAATACGAACAGCAAAAAATTTATACTGGATTATAACCATTTACAGCAGGTCATTCTTAATGTAATTATCAATGCAATACAGGCAATTACTGACAGCGGCGGCATCCTGACAATAAAAAGCATGGAAGAAAGGGATGAGCTTGTTGTGGTTATATCGGATACCGGAATAGGCATCCCGCAAGAGAACTTGAGCAGGATATTTGACCCGTTCTTTACAACTAAAGATGTTGGGACAGGAACAGGGCTCGGTCTGTCTGTCAGCTATGGCATAATAGAAAGGCTTGGGGGAAGAATAGAGGTTCAGAGTGAGATAAACAGAGGGACTACTTTTACTATCACTATACCCAAAATACAAACATCAGCAGTCATCTGAAAATTTTTTTATGTTCAATCCAAACATACTATTAATAGAAGACGATGAGATACTCAGAATCACCATATCTGACAGCCTTAAGAAGATGGGCTGGCCTGTNNTTTTGATATTGTCATATCAGATATAAGGCTGCCAAAAATTAACGGCATTGATGTTCTTAAAGAGATAAAGAATTATTATCCAAATACAGAGGTAATAATGATAACAGCCTTTGGCAACATAGAGGATGCAGTAGGGATAATAAAATTTGGTGCCTACGATTACATAACAAAGCCATTCCATACAGATGACCTGATTTTCAGAATAAAAAAGATAATAGACTATCAAACACTGAAGAATGATTATGCTGCACTTAAAAATCAGTGTGATGACCACTCTCTCCTAAATATAATCGGCAAAAGTAATATGATGCAGGGGGTGTTTGATTTAATAGAAAGGGTATCCAAGATAGATTCAAATATACTAATCACAGGAGAGAGCGGAACAGGTAAGGGGCTTGTTGCAAAAATAATCCACCTTAAAAGTAAAAGGGCGAAAAATCCATTTATAAAGGTTAGCTGTGCTGCACTCCCTGAGACGCTCCTTGAAAGCGAGCTCTTTGGCCATGAGAAGGGGTCTTTCACCGGTGCGATAAAGAGAAGATATGGAAGGTTTGAGATGGCAAAAGACGGAACTATATTCCTTGATGAGGTTGGAGAGATTCCGATGTCCATACAGGTAAAACTNNTCGGAGGCGAGGAGACAATTAAAGTAGATGTCCGTATAATATCGGCAACCAGAAAGAATCTTGAAAAGGCGATTGAGGACGGAGAATTCCGTGAAGACCTTTATTACAGATTAAAGGTCATACCAATCCATATACCGCCGCTGAGGGAGAGAAAAGAGGATATCCCGATCCTCGTAGATTATTTTATAAAAAGGTTTAATAAAAAACTGAGCAGGCTCGTGGAAATCACGTCAGAGGCATTAAAATGCCTGTTGGACTACGATTTCCCGGGAAATGTCAGAGAACTGGAGAATATCATTGAGAGGTCAGTTGCACTTTCAACATCTGACACAATTAATGCATATGATATTGTGATGGCAGTGGAAAAGGACGGGTTTATCTCACTCAGGGATGAAGATATACCTTCATTAAAAGATGTCATATCAAAGACTGAAATGACCCACCTCATGAAGGTATTGGAAAAGACAAACTGGAACAGGATAAAGGCTGCTAAAATATTGGGTATAAGCAGAAAGAATCTCTGGGAAAAACTCAAGGCTTACAATATCGTATCTGAAAACGAAGAATAAAAATCAGATTAACCTTCTACAGTCCTCTTTGATTACTGAGTTTTCCCTTTTGATTCCAGCTTTTCCTTACAGTCAACACACCACTTTGCATGGGGAATTAATTCTAATCTCTTCTCAGGTATCTCTTCACCGCATTCAATACAGGAGCCATATTCTCCACTCTCAATCCTCTCAATCGCCTCATCAACCTCTTTTATCTGCTCCCTCTCCCTTTCACCAAGCTCCAATATCACCTGACGGGAATAGCTTCTGCTGGCATCATCATTTATATCAGGCACATCACCATCAACCTCTTCATGGCTATACTGCCTGCTTTTTTCTACCTCCCCAGCCAATTCCTTTCTTATATCCAACAACTTTTTCTTGAAATATTTTACTTTATCCTTTTTCATATCTCCTCTTTAACTCCTTTCTTTAAGCTCAATTTTTCGCCGCATCATGAACCTTCTTATTTGATGAACCCCGTTAGATATTTGCTATCGATTTGAGATAATTCTATCAAATGTTTTTATCTAACGGGGTGAATCAAAAACTATAGCAGGGGCATCACCCCACAATCTCTCAAGACCGTAAAACCTCCGCGTCTCCTCATAAAAAATATGGACAATTACATCGTTATAATCCAAAAGAACCCATCTCCCGCTTTCATAACCCTCTATATGATGACACCTGATACCTCTATTATCCATCTCCTCCTTTACGGCATCGGCAATTGCCTGAACCTGACGGGATGATGTGCCGCTGCATATAATAAATATATCAGCAATAGAAGATAATCCCCTTATATCATAGACAACAATATCCAAAGCCTTTTTATCAGCCGCAGCACTATAACTTAAAAATGCCTTATCTTTTATTTTCAGTTTTTGTCTCCTTACTTATAAAGCCTGTTTTTATTAATATACTCCTCTACAAATTCTGGTAAGAGGTATTTTACAGTCATGCCACTTTTAACTCTTCTCC
Organism: Nitrospinota bacterium; assembly: GCA_003489165.1. Taxonomy (GTDB): domain Bacteria; phylum Nitrospinota; class Nitrospinia; order UBA9942; family UBA9942; genus UBA9942. The sequence goes on from DNJG01000059.1 coordinate 2,744, forward strand.
TGATATCTGTTGACGATATATCCAATGCAGTCGTTTCAACAGGATATATAAAATGTTTAGAGCCGATTATATATAATCTCGGAGATTTTCCAAAGGGATTTTTTCTGTCTATCTTAAATTTTACATTTCTATACTTTTTAGCAGCAGCATCATTAAGCACATTAAAAAGGTCATCCACCTTGTAGCCGGGACGTGTAGTGACAATAAAATCGCAGTTTTTTAGCAGTCTGACAGAATCCTTCCATGTAAATATCTCTTTAAATGCATCAACACCTACAATAAAATAAAATTTATTTTTTGCCGAACCCTTATTAAAGCTATTTCTCAGTTCGTTTACTGTATCAATTGTGTATGAGTATCCATCTCTTTCAATCTCAATAGTTGATACTGTAAACCTCGGATTGGAGAGTGTTGCAAGCATTGTCATCATCAACCTGTGATACCCATCTGTTACCTTTTCTTTCTTCTTATGCGGTGGAATAAATGCAGGTATAAATATCACCCTATCCATTTTAAAAACCTCTGCAATCTCCTCTGCAGAGTTCAGATGACCATAATGTATCGGGTCAAATGTCCCACCCATTATTCCTATACGCATAAATAATTGACAATTGAAGATTGAAAATTGAAGATTGGAAAAAATAATAATTCCTTATAAATCGTCAATCGTCAATATTCAATCTTCACTCCCTGACCTGCCCGTCTCCAAAGACAATATATTTAGTTGATGTCAGTTCTTCTAATCCCATAGGACCACGGCAGTGCAGCTTCTGCGTGCTAATCCCCATCTCTGCCCCGAGCCCGAACTGTCCGCCGTCTGTAAACCTTGTAGAGGCATTTACAAAGACCGATGCCGCATCAACCTCTCTTAAAAATTTCCATGCATTATTATAATTCTTTGTTACAACCGCCTCTGAAAGCATTGAGCCGTGCCTTGTTATATGTTCTATTGCATCATCAATACTATCCACAACCTTTACAGAGAGTATCAAATCCAAATATTCTGTATCCCAATCATCAGCAGTTGCATCCTTAATATCAGAAACTATTGCCTTTGTCCTCTGGCATCCCCTTATCTCAACATTTGCATCTTTAAACTTCTTTATCATAGACGGCAGAAATGAACCGGCAACATCTTTATGGACAAGAAGGGTCTCCATAGCATTACACACACCCGGACGCTGAACCTTAGCATTGAAGGCTACTTTCTTTCCCATCTCCAAATCCGCCTCACTATCTATATAGACATGGCATAGCCCCTTATCATGTTTTATAACCGGTATTGTAGAATTCTCAACTACAGTCCTGATAAGACTATGACCGCCCCTCGGTATGATAAGGTCAATATAGGCATTCAGCTTAAGCATCTCAAATATTGCCTCCCTTTCAGTAACATCAATAAGCTGAATAGAATTATCAGGCAATCCATTAGAACTCCCTGCCTCTGATAGAACCTTTGCAATTGCTATATTTGAGTTTATTGCTTCAGAACCTCCCCTCAAAATCACTGCATTACCTGATTTAATACACAGAGATGCGGCATCTGCAGTTACATTCGGCCTTGATTCATATATTATGCCTATAACGCCAAGCGGTGTCCTTATCTTGCCTATCTGAAGGCCATTGGGCCTTCTCCACATCCTGACAACTTCACCTACAGGGTCAGGAAGTGCAGCAATCTCCCTTAATCCCTTTGACATCTCTTTAATTCTCACAGCATTCAGGGTTAAGCGGTCTATCATTGCTGGAGAAAGCCCTTTTCCCTTTGCATATTTTATGTCTTTTGAATTGGCTTCAACAATAAAGTCAGTTCTCTCCTCCAACAAATCTGCCATTGCCATCAGAGAATTATTTTTAATCTTTGTGGAAATGTTGGACAGCTTTCTTGAAGCGGCTTTTGCCTTCTGTGCAATTTTTAAAATTTTATCTTTCATAGAATCACGAGATTATCCCTGTGTATAGCCTCATCAACCATTTTATATCCAAGTATTTCTTCAAACTCTGAACTATGTTTCCCCCTAATTTTTTTTAATTCAGTTGAACTGTAATTTATAAGCCCTCTTGCAAACTCCCTGTTTCTGCTGTCAATACAGCTAACCATATCACCGCTCTTAAACTTACCCTCTATCTCTACAACACCTGACGGCAGAAGGCTCTTACCATCAGCAATAAGGACATTCTTCGCACCATCATCCACCTTTATCTTTCCCTTAGATTTAAGGGTATAGGCAATCCAGTATTTCTTACTGCCAAGTTTGTCCTCCTCAGGCAGAAATAATGTCCCAACATCCTCTCCCTTTACAATAGCCTCTATTATACCATTCACCTTTCCGTCAACTATTACAGTTGGTATTCCAGAATGAGACATCCTCTTTGCAGCCTGAATCTTCGTCACCATCCCGCCTACACCGGTAGCAGATCTGCTGTCACCTGCCATTACCTCAATCTCATTGGTTATTTTCTCTACAACAGGTACCAATTCTGCTGCCGGGTCTAACTTAGGGTCAGCACTGTATAACCCCTTCACATCTGAAAGTATTATCAGCAAATCCGCCTCTATTAAGTTTGACACCATAGAAGATAGTGTATCATTATCACCAAACTTTATCTCATCAACAGCTACAGTATCATTTTCATTTATTATCGGTATAACCTTGTAAGAGAGAATAGTAAGAATTGTATTTTTTGCATTAAGGTATCTTATCCTATTGCTTAAATCATCATGGGTAAGAAGAATCTGGGCTACATTAAGCCCTTCCCTCTTGAAATGCCTTTCATATTTTCCAATCAGACGGCTTTGACCTATTGCAGCCGCAGCCTGCTTGTGAGGTATATCCACTGGAGTTTTTTTAAGGTTTAATTCCTTCACCCCTGCAGCAATAGCACCTGATGAAACAAGAATCATTTCATATCCTGATTTGTGGAGAGTTGAAACCTGTCGGGTAATTTCTTCTATGACAGTATCATCAAGTCCGCTTCTGTCAGGACTGGTAAGAACCCCGCTTCCAATCTTAATTACAATCCGCCTGACTTTTTTTAATACCTTTTTCCTATTCACCTTAATGTCTTGCCTTATCGGCTTCAGCTTTAAACAGCATATCAGCCATATTTTTTACTAACTGATTAATACCCCCACCGGTAACAGCCGAGATAGAAAATATTTCTATACCCATATCTCTGAATTTACTTTTAACTTTATCAAATTTTTCCTTCGCCTCAGGGATATCAACCTTATTACCAACCACCATCTGTGGTTTTGAAGCAAGCTCAGGACTGAACTGAAGGAGTTCCTCATTAATAATTTTAAAATCATTAATGGGGTCTCTCCCCTCCCCTGCCGACATATCAATAAGATGGAGGAGTACCTTTGTCCTTTCTATATGCTTTAAAAACCTTACACCGAGCCCCTTCCCTTTATGTGCCCCCTCAATAAGCCCCGGTATATCTGCAACTACGAAGGATTTATACTCTTCCAACCTGACAACGCCTAAATTTGGTGCCAGGGTTGTAAATGGATAATCTGAAATTTTTGGTTTTGCTGCTGATATTTTTGATATGAGTGTTGATTTTCCTGCATTTGGAAAACCAATTATACTGATGTCAGCAAGGAGTTTTAGCTCTAAATAAAGCCACTTTTCCTCTCCGGGGAGACCTTTTTGTGCCCGCCGAGGAGCCCTGTTTGTAGAAGACTTAAATCTTGTATTTCCCCATCCACCCCTTCCACCCTTAGCTACTATTGATACCTTGCCATCTTCATCCAAGTCTTCCAGAATTAATTTAGTATCTGCATCTTTTATTATTGTGCCAACGGGAACCCTTATCCTGCAATCCCCTCCATCTTTTCCGTGTTTATTGCTGCCCTCTCCGTGTCCCCCTCTATCTGCCCTATAATGCTGTTGATACCGGAGGTCAATTAATGTGTGAAGGTTTCTATCTGCCGATATTATTACATCCCCGCCGTCTCCTCCGTCTCCACCATCGGGACCGCCCCTCGGGACATATTTTTCTCTGCGAAAACTTACACAGCCCTTTCCGCCATCCCCTCCCTTAACATATATCTTCGCTTCATCAATAAACATAAAGAGTTAAGGAGTTAACTCCACAACTCATTCTGCATACACACTTACCAGTTTTTTATCTCTGCCCTTTGTCTCAAACTTCACAACACCATCAATCTTTGCAAATATAGTATAGTCTACACCGAGCCCGACATTCTTTCCGGGATAAAACTTTGTCCCTCTCTGCCTTACAATAATGCTGCCGGCAGAAACTATCTGTCCTCCGAATCTCTTAACACCGAGCCTTTTTGAATTACTGTCCCTTCCATTAGCTGTGCTGCCCTGACCTTTTTTATGTGCCATAACCTACCTCCAAAAATTTAATATACTATTTAGAACCTTTAATTTTTGCAGTTTTTGTAGTTTTCGTAGTCTTTGTTGTCTTCTTTCTCGTTGTCTTTGTTACTGTTCCTGAAGTTGCACCGGTAATCGTTCCTGAAGTTGCATATGTTGCAGCCCCTGACACAGCAGGAGTTCCGCCTATTGAAACTATCTTTACAGTAGTAAAAGGCTGCCTATGCCCCTGTGTCTTCCTATAATTTTTTCTCCTCTTTTTCTTGACTATGCGAATCTTCTTTGAATTACCCTGCTCAACTATCTCACCGATAACCGGCATCCCTTTTATTTCAGGTTTTCCAATATTAGCCTCTTTATCATTCACCATGAGGACATTATCAAAACTGACCCTATCCCCTTTAATCCCTTTTACTTTTTCAAACCTTACAGTCTCTCCTAATGATACCTTATACTGTTTACCGCCTGTCTTAACTACTGCATACATGATTAATCCTCCATCCATAATTAAAAACCTTCTTCTTCCCCCAATGATTCAGGCCAGTATGAAGAGGTCTATTTTGCTATAAACTACAATGCCCACGATTTACGTGGGCTTGTATTCAAAATATCATGATTTTTATTTATATGTCAAGACTTTTTCGGCTGATAGGGATTGCCTTTCTTCCAATATCTCTCCTGTAATACACCCCATCCCACTTAATCAAACTGACACCCTTATATGCCCTGTCTATTGCATCCTCAAAATTTGCGCCGAGTGATGTAACTCCAATAACCCTTCCGCCATTTGTCACAACCTTATCTTTTATCTTTGATGTCCCTGCATGGAAAACCCGTAGATTCTCTATATTCTTTGCCTCATCAAGTCCACCTATCTCTTTTCCCTTCTCATATTTATCAGGATAACCATTTGCTGCCATGACAACACATACAGAAGGCTCATTACCCCATTGAATCTCCTTTCCCTTTAACTTACCATCTACAACTGACATCATTATTGGCACAATATCATTTTTCATTCTCATAAGTATCGGCTGTGTCTCAGGGTCTCCGAATCTGCAATTGAATTCAAGGACAAAAGGCTTGCTATTCACAATCATAAGCCCGGCATATAGAATACCTTTATAGGTTTTCCTCTCTTCCTTCATACCTGAAATTAATGGTCTGATAATTGTGTCAATAATCTCTTTAGAAATACTATCAGTAATTACAGGTGCAGGGGAATATGCACCCATACCACCTGTGTTTGGTCCTTTATCACCATCATAAATTTGTTTGTGGTCCTGTGCAGAGGCAAGAGGCACTATCTCTTCGCCATCACTGAAAACCATAAAAGACGCCTCTTCCCCTTTTAAATATTCTTCAATAATAATCTTCATGCCTGCGCTGCCAAATACCTTCTCTACCATAATTAAATCAACAGCATTTACTGCCTCTTCAATAGTATTGCAGATAATAACCCCTTTTCCAGCCGCAAGCCCATCCGCCTTTATTACAACAGGCTGAAAACTGAAGGCTGAAGGCTGAAAACTTAGAATATAATCCTTTGCATCCTTTTGGGAATTAAAACTTTCATACTTCGCAGTAGGGATTTTATATTTCTTCATCATATACTTTGCAAAGACCTTACTCCCCTCTATCTCAGCAGCCTCTTTTGAAGGACCAAATATTTTCAGTCCCCTTTTTTCAAATTCATTTACAATTCCAAGTGTAAGCGGCAGTTCAGGTCCAACCACTGTCAAATTTATGGAATTATTTACAGCAAATTCAACAAGACCTTTTATATCTGTTGATTCAATGTTGACATTTTCTGCAACATCAGAAGTTCCAGCATTACCAGGGGCACAATATACCTTCTTCACTAAAGGACTCTTGCTAATCTTCCATACGAGGGCATGCTCCCTTCCTCCATTACCTATTATAAGTATTTTCATATTAATTAAATTCTCAGATTTTAAAAAATATCTTTTATTCTATTTATTGTAATATAATTGAAATATATTTACACCTTTTTTAAATATATTATACGGTAAATCACATTGAATCCTAATTTAAAACCATTTGAAGATATTTTATTAAAATATCTTGGCAATAGTAAATCTCCAACACTTACAGCTCCTGTCTGCACAGGCAGGTCTGAACTTAAAGCCATAGCATCAGATGTAATTCAACTTTCTAATCTCTTCACAAAAGAGAGGAAAATCCTTCCATCTCAATACCTGAATAATAAGAGTCTGAGAAGGGCATATATTATTTATTTTCTTCCTTCCAACATTTATAAGATTCATTTGCCCTTAAAAGAGCTTTCTCTTCATCCAAAGAAAATCCTTTCTAAGAAATTGCTAAAGATACTTGACCTTGGCTCAGGCCCTGGCACAACAATCTTAGGAATATTGGATTTCTTTTCTAAACAGAAAAAAAGACCATCCCTTGAATTTACAGCTATTGACTCGGTAGCAGAAAATTTAACCATTGCCAAAGACCTTTTTAAATTGTTTGCAGAAAATATTAATATAGATGCCTCTCTTAAGACCTTTAAAATAAATATAGAAAAGGCAGGGACTATTCCTCAAGACACTTATGATATTATTATCCTTTCAAATATCCTCAATGAATTATTTTATGAAGATAATAAAAGAATTGCTAAACGAGTCTCTTTTCTAAATACCATTATTGATAAATTTCTAACACTAGATGGAAGCTGTATAATTATTGAGCCAGCACTAAGAGAGACTACGAGGGGGATGCTTGATGTCAGGGATAACCTCATAAAAAATGGTTTTAATATTTATTCTCCATGCCTTATAGATGAGCCATGCCCTGCCCTTCTGAATCCCAAAGATTGGTGCCATGAAGATATTCCATGGACTCCGCCTGTAATCATCAAAGAAATAGATAAGCTGACAGGATTAAGAAAGGACTCTCTAAAATTTTCCTACCTCGTCTTAAGAAAAGATAAACTATCATTAACAGATGTATTAGAGAAAAACTCTTACAGGATAGTCAGCGAACCTCTCGTATCTAAAGGTAAATTAGAATTCTATATCTGCGGCATTGGAGGGAGACGGCTGATTACAATGCTTGATAAAGATAAGACCCCATCAAACATGCAGTTTCAAAAACTTCAAAGAGGCGATATTGTCACCTTCAGAGACCTTATTGATAGAGGGAATAGATTTAAGATAGATAAAGGCACAACTGTCGCTAATTTGTCATCCCATATCTACAAATCTCCTCATCTTTATATTTAATAAGAGACCTATAGATATAAATGTCGTGACAAGATATGAACCGCCATAACTCATTAAGGGCAATGGTATTCCCACAACAGGAAACATGCCTGTAGTCATTCCGATATTGAATATCATGTGAAATGCCAGCATTGAGACTACACCCCCGGCTATCAGTGAACCTGACCTGTCCCTTGCATGATATACAACATCTATCCCTTTAATTATGAGGATTATATAAAGTGTAATCAGCAATAACGCACCTGTAAATCCCATCTCTTCGGCAAATACTGAGAATATAAAATCTGTATGTTTCTCAGGCAGGAAGTTTAACTGGCTCTGTGTCCCGCTCATAAAACCCTTCCCCGTATATCCGCCGGAACCTATAGCAATCTTGGACTGAATTATATGATAGCCGCTGCCAAGGGGATCTGCCTGCGGATTTATGAGGGTCAATATCCTGTTCTTCTGATAATCCTTCATGAAGTGCCACAAAAATGGAAGGGATACTATAGCAGAGCCTGCCAATATGAATAATGACCTTATATTTATGCCTATCAAAAATGACATGGAAATAAATATAAAAAATATAACCACAGCAGTTCCCAAATCAGGCTGTTTTGCTATCAAGACAGCGGGAATAAGGACAACAATTGCAGGGGTTATTAAATCCCTGATTCTGTAAAGACCCCTTATCTTTTTATCATCAAAATATCTTGCCAGTGTTATTATGATAACAATCTTTGCCAGCTCAGATGGTTGAAATGTAAACTGTGCAAATGAAAGCCATCTGCGGGCGCCTGAAACAGTCTTCCCTGATACCGCCACCATTATAAGCACCACTATAATCACAAAGTATAGAATGTAGGCAAGCTTCTCCAGAGAATGATAGTCAATAAATAAAATGAGCAGCATAGCCATCAGACCGTATAATATCCAGTATATCTGCTTTATATATATCCTGCTGGGCTCCCCTCCGCTCCCCCCTGTGCTGTATATTGTAAAAATGCCAACGACAGAAATAATGATTGTAAGCCCGAAGATTACCCAGTCAAAATTTGAAATAATCTGGTATTTTAAAATGCCTTTATTATTCATATTTATTACTGGTGCTCTGGTGACTTTCTATATAGCTCTTTATCAGTTTTCCAGCAATCGGGGCAGCAGCAGAGCCGCCATGACCGCCATGCTCCACCAAAACTGCTACAGCAATCATCGGATTTTCATAAGGTGCAAAGGCAGCAAACCATGCGTGGTCTCTAAATTCATAAGGAATTTCCTCATCACTTTTTTCTTCTATTTCCGCCATCCTGATTACTTGTGCTGTCCCTGTCTTTCCTGCCACCTCTATCCCCTTAATATTGGAAGCCCTTCCAGTTCCTCTCTGGTCACTTACCACCCCATGAAGTGCATCCTTTATTAAATCAAGCGTTTTCTGGCTAACTGACAGGCTCCCTTTAATTTTAGAATCTGTCTTATTAATCAGTTTCCCATCTGTAGTATCTACCTTCCGAATTATCTTTGGTTTATAAAGTGTCCCCCCATTGCCAACTGCCGCAAGCATATTTGCCATTTGAATTGGTGTAACGAGGTTAAACCCCTGCCCTATAGATGCAGATACAGTCTCACCAAGTATCCACGGTTCTCCCTTTACACTCTCCTTCCACTCCTCAGTCGGTATCAAACCTGTCTTTTCTCCCTCTATGTCAATATCCGTCGGACTCCCCAATCCAAAACCAAATGCATATCTTGATAATCTGTCTATACCGAGTCGGAAACCAACTGTATAAAAATACACATCACACGATTGTATGATTGCATTCCGCAATTCCATCCTTCCATGCCCGCCCTTCTTCCAGCATCTGTAACTTTTCTTTCCCAGCTTAAAATAACCATGGCAGTCAATAGTTGTATCAGGTGTTATAACCCCCTCCTCAAGCCCTGCCGCAGCAGTTACTATTTTAAATACAGAGCCCGGAGGGTATTGCCCCTGAATTGCCCTGTTCTGTAAAGGTTTATAGGCGTCGTTGATGATATTTGACCAATATGTCTTAGATACTCCCCCTGCAAACAGATTCGGGTCAAAGGATGGCTTGCTGACCATCGCAAGAATACTCCCATCCTTTGGATCAATTGCAACTACTGCACCATTCTTCCCTTCAAATAACTTCTCCACCTCCTCCTGGAGTTCGATGTCAATTGTAAGATAAAGGTTGTAACCAAAATCAGGGTCAATCTGCTTAAAGACCTTCAGTTCCCTTCCGGCAACATCCACCTCAACATACTTGCTCCCCCTCTTTCCCTTCAGAACAGATTCGTATCTCTTCTCAATACCATATTGCCCTATAAAATCACCGAGACGATAATCTGATACCTTTAACCCGTCCAATTGTGTCTTTGTTATCTCGCCAAGGTATCCAAAGATGTGTGAACCTGTTTCTCCGTACAGATAATTCCTCATCGGCTCTATTTCAAGGAATACACCCGGCAGATCTAAACCGTGTTCTTCTATAAACGCAACTTCATCCCAGCTTATATCTTTTTTAATTACGATGGATTGAACTGGTGTGGAACTGTTCTTGATCTCCCTCTTAATCTTCTCAGTATCAACATTCACCTCTGAAGCTATCAGAGACAAAATCCTGTCCAGGTCTTTGATGTATTCTGGAATTATAGAGAGATTAAATGAAGGGCGATTGTTTATTATCTCCCTTCCATTCCTGTCAAATATCTTCCCCCTGTATGCCTTAAGAGGAACCATCCTAATCCTGTTATTCTCCGCCTGCAATTTAAGCTCATCGGATTTTATTACCTGCAGATACCATAATCTTAGAATCAAAAATGAAAAAGAGGCGGCAATAAACAGTGTAAATACAATTATCCTGACCTTAATTGTTTCAGAAAAGTTTCGATCAAGTCCACCAATTTTCATAACTTATAAAAAACAGGTTTTTTATAATATAGCATTTTTATTCTATTCAGCAGCAGAAATATGGGAGGGGCAAGCAAAGAGTTATATATTCCCTGAATTAAAAGTGACCATAAAAAACTTAACACCTTTATCTCCATCAATAAAAGTCCTTTTAAAACAAACAAAAAGATTACTCCATTTAAAAATGTGGCTATGAATGTAAACAAATACTGGACAAGCAGATTTTCACTTAAGATTTTTTCTCTTAGACTGCCTATGGAAAACCCGATTAAACATTTGGAAAGAGAGTTTATTCCCATCAATCTAAATGAGAGGGCATCCTGAATAAGTCCAAATGTAAATCCAATTCCTGCAGCGATATTTTTATTCAGGAAAAGTCCGCTGTAGATAGCTATTATAAGGATAAAATCAGGCTTGACTCCTCCTATAGCAAAAAACTCTATTACAACAGTCTCTAAAATGAATATACTTATTCCAAGAAATGTCATTACTAAAATAAACATATTAAAATTTGACCCCTCTCATTTTATTTCAGGTTTGTCAAATGGACTGACAACAACTAACAATTCTTCTGTTCTTGAAATATCTGCTGAAGGGGTGATAGCCACTTGACGAAAAAGCCCTGTCTTTTTCTCATAAACCTTGCTGACCGTCCCTATCAAAAATCCCTTTTGATATATGCCTCCAAGCCCTGAAGATATTACAATGTCACCTTCTTTTACATCAGAATCTACTGACAAATACTTCATTTCTAACATACCTTTATTATTCCCCACCACAACCCCTCTGTCACGGGTTCTCTGTATTACGGCATCTATAGAGCTCCTTGGATCAGTTATTAAAAGAACTTTTGAATATTTTGATGTTGACTGGACTATCCTTCCAATCAGCCCATTGTACGTAACCACTGACATATCTTTCATTACAGAATTATTTAAACCCTTATTTATCATAATCATCTTTGCCCACCCTGTTGAATCAAATCCAACCACATCGGCATAGATAAGATTAAGTTCGGATGTATTGACAAAATCAATAAGCTTATCCAGTCTCTTAAAGTTATCAAATTTTTCCAAAAGGGCACTATTCTGAAATTTCAATTTTCCAATCTCCTTCTTTAACTGGTTGTTTTCCTCCTGCGTATCAATAAGAAAGATGTAATTGTTCCATATGCGGACAGTACCATTGATAGTCTTGGAAACTAATTCCTGAAAGGGTGATACAACTGCAATGATTATTGATTCAACAAAGGCAGGAGTCTTCCAAAATTTGATATTGGCAGTCAGAAATAGAAATGATATCAGGATGAGTGTTGCAACTACAATTATCCCGTGCCTTTTTTTTGAATCCTTTTTTAGCATCAGCTTTTAAATTGACACCTTCTTTAAAAGCTCCAGTTCATCCAAAGCCTTCCCTGTCCCAAGAGCAACGGCAGAGAGGGGGTCCTCAGCTACTATAATGGGCAGTCCTGTCTCCTCTCTCAATAGCAAATCAAGCCCCTTAAGCATGGAGCTGCCTCCAGCCATTACTATCCCTTTATCAATAATATCGGCAGCCAGTTCTGGCGGCGTCCTCTCAAGGGCTATCTTTACATTCTCAACAATTGTGCTCACAGGCTCTGCCAATGCCTCCCTGATTTCTTCATCGTTTATAATAAGCACCTTTGGAATACCAGCAACAAGGTCCCTCCCCTTTACCTCCATCTCCAGTTTTTCTTCCAGAGGATATGCAGAACCTATCTTTATCTTTATCTCCTCAGCAGTCCTCTCACCGATAAGGAGATTATACTTTCTCTTTATGTAATTTATTATTGCCTCATCCATCTCATCTCCGGCTATCCTTACAGACCTACTGTAAACAATGCCTGAGAGTGAAATCACTGCAACTTCAGTCGTTCCGCCGCCAATATCCACTATCATATTCCCTGTAGGGTTTGCAATGGGGAGTCCAACGCCAATTGCGGCAGCCATAGGTTCTTCCATAAGATATACCTCTCTTGCACCTGCAGATGCTGCAGAATCCCTCACCGCCCTCTTTTCAACCTGTGTTATGCCTGATGGAACACCGATTACAACCCTCGGCCTCACGAGGGTCTTCCTGTTATGCACCTTTCTTATAAAATACTTTATCATCGCTTCAGTAATCTCAAAGTTTGCTATAACACCATCCCTCATAGGTCTGATAGCTACAATATTCCCAGGTGTCCTGCCCAACATCTGTTTTGCCTCTGACCCTACTGCAAGCACTTCTTTGGTTTCATTGTGAATGGCTACAACTGACGGCTCTCTAAGCACTATACCCTTTCCCTTTACAAAAACTACCGTATTTGCAGTCCCTAAATCAACGGCTAAGTCATTTGAGAAAAAACCTAAAATTGAATCAAATATCATTGTTAATCTCCTTTATAGTAATGATTATCAGACTGAAAACGAGGTTGATTATAGCATACTTTTTCCTTACTGTTGAACTATTTTTGAATCAAGAACCCTGTAGCAAGCTACAGAGTATGGATGAGGAATTATTTTTTTACCCCTCACCCTACCCTCTCCCTCAAGGGGAGAGGAAACATAAGGTAACCCCGCAGCAGAGCTACGGGGAATAACAAGTTAAGAATTAAAACCGCACTCCTATATGGTAGTCTGATATAGAGTATTTCAAATTAAGCATAAAGGGAGGGGAAAGTGGTATGACGGAACAAATTCATAAAAGACTTTTTTGTAGCCTAATGCGGAGTTGAGCTGTAGCCCCGCCTGTCTGCGTGCATCGCACAGGCAGGTAGGGGCGTATCAGTCTTGAATTAGTTATTATTAATTATTGTCTTTATATCAGAGGCAAATATGATAGTCAATGACAAAAAATAAAATTTGCAGTATACTTATCTCATTAATTTGCAAGGTTAATATGTTAAAGGAACTGCGTATCAAAAACTACGCCATCATAGATGAGCTGAGTATAGATTTTAAGGCTGGACTCAATATACTGACAGGAGAAACAGGGGCGGGAAAATCTATTATAATTGAATCCCTCGGACTGATACTTGGCGAAAGGGCATCTGATGAATCTATCAGGAGCGGAGAGGATTCAGCTTCAGTTGAGGCAGTTTATGATATATCAAGAGTCAAAAATATAAAAGAGAAACTATCTGAATCTGGAATTGAAACAGAAAATAATGAGTTGATAATAAGGAGACAAATTTCCCGTTCCGGAAAGAACAGAAGTTATATAAATGACAGTGCAGTCAATCTCTCTTTATTAAAAGATATAGGCGATATGCTGGTGGATATACACGGACAGCATGAGCATCAGACCCTCCTCCACCCTGAAAACCACTCTATTGTTCTTGATTTATTTGGCAATACACTTCCCTTTAGAGAAAAATGCAGGGAGAACTATTCAAATCTCCAGAACCTTCAAAGGGAGGTCAATGAACTGATAAATAAGGAAAGGGAAAGGGTGCAGAAGATAGACCTTTTAAACTTTCAAAAGGAAGAGATAGATAAGGCTGAACTGAAAATCGGCGAAGATGATGATTTGAAAAATGAAAAAAACCTCCTCCAGAATGCAGAGAGGCTGCACAGGTATGCAACAGAATCTTATGAGGCTCTATATTCAACAGAGGGGTCTGTCGTTGAAAAATTAAATTCTGTAATTACAAATATTACAGAAATAAACAAGATTGATTCATCAGCAGGGAAGATTTTAGATGATGGGAAGGAAGCCCTTTTTGAGATAGAGGATATAGCGTCAAGGATAAGGGATTATACTGGAAAAATTGAATTCAATCCCGACCGTTTATCTGAAATAGATGACAGGCTTGCAGAGATAACAGCCTTAAAGAGAAAATATGGAACCAATATTGAGGATGTTTTAACTTATAGAAAAAAGATTGATGAAGACCTTGAAATCTTATCCAAGAGTCAGGAGAGGATGGATGGACTAAGTGC
>DNJG01000049.1 GCA_003489165.1 Nitrospinota bacterium
CCGTTTTGTGTTGCCTTGATAATAAGATTGAAAGAGGGCTGGTTAATCGGTTTTGCAGATGAGAGTTTTATAATTATTTTATCTTTATCAAAAGGTTCTACATTAAGAGACAAGCTGTCAACTATATCAGTTCTTTCAATACCAAGCTTTGCATAATCATTTTTGCTTCCTATTGAAATCTCTAAGCCGCTCTGTCCGTCTGCATATACAGGAATTTCTGCCTGAAAACTTTCGTTAAAAGAGCTCTTAACTTCAATAGCACCGATAGAAAGCGCATTCGCAGGAACAGCAGGCAGTAAGCAGTAAGCAGTAAGCAGTAAGCAATATATATACTGCATACCAAATTGTTTCTTTCTCACTACAGCCTCTCCCGTATCTTTTTAATGGCTGCATCCATTACCTTTTTTTTCCCTTTTATTATTTCTGCCGCTCTTTTTACCTGGTTTGTTATATCACTCAGATTTTCAAAAGGTTTTTCTATATAACCGATGGCACCCTTTTCTATACATTCCAGCGTTCTTTCAAATGTTGAGTGGCCTGTAATCATTATTACCTCAATAAATGGGCTTAGACTCTTTATTTGTTCCAGAAGGTCTATGCCTGACATTCTAGGCATAATTATGTCGGAAATAACAAGTTGATACTTAAGCCCCTTAGCCTTTTCAAGTGCGTCATTACCATCAATTGCAGTATCAACTTTATATTCATCTCTCTCCAATAAGTCTTTAAGCCCATCCCGTATGTCCCTTTCATCATCCACTACTAAAATATTTAGGTCTTCCATAAAAAATCTCCCTATAATTATTCCCTGCTTTTTATTAATTCATCTAACTTTTTCCTGTCTGTATCCGATATCTCGTCACTATACTTAAAAATTTCATTTGAGGAAGAAATAAATCTGTCTATATTTACACTGCTTCTTAAATCCTTTACAAATTCTATAGGAGATGCACCGGTAAGTTTCTTGTTTAAAATCACTATATGTCTGGCTATAAATGATTTTGGTATATAATCTCGCGTAAAGGGAATAGCATATAAAAAGAGAATAACGATTGAGAGTATTATAATCCCCTTTGCCATGCCGATTACCCCGCCTGCAGCCCTGTCAACAACAGTAAGCGTTACTGATACATTTAAGACCTTCTGGATAAGTTTTCCTATGAGTATTACAGCAATAAATATAACAATAAATATTCCTATAAAACTCACCCATTTTGAGATTGATGGATTAAGCACCTTTGCTGTATAGGCGGATAAGGGGAGGTAGTAATTAATTGCGGCAATATAGCCTATTGCAATGGAGGCTAAAGAGAATACCTCTTTTACAAGCCCTCTGTATATGCTGTAGGCTATACAGCCTATTAATATTAAGATAAAGATTATGTCTAACCAACTCATACTATTAACAATAGTTATATATTATGAAGTATATAGGAATTGATTTTTATAGGCAATAGTTTAGTGCAGGTTAGGCTGCTCACACTGGTTTATCCAATGACAGGCTATTACCTGTTCAGCACGTTTGTTTTGTATTGTGAAACCGCTATCCTGTGAGCCGCCAGCATAGGGATCACTACTCCAGTTCCAGAGCATCACACCATAACTCCATTTGCCTTTTAAGGCATCCAGCCAGATGTCCAGCACCAGTGCCTGTAAGTCTTCATCAGGCGGATTTGCGTGAATATCAACTCCCTGCCATCCCCATGGTTTGAGTTGTGCTCCGTAGCGTGAAGGAATGCCAACCTCGGCAATCCATAAGGGTTTTTTATATTGTATGCTGATTGCCTTGAGATCGTCCACCGTTTTTTTGATGTGCAGTGTCATAGCATTCCGCTCTGGCTTATCACCCAGAGAAGGATAAAGTGTAAGTGCAATACTGTCCAAAAGTCTCCAATATCCGAATTGTTTAATACCCTCGACATTATGTGCCGCATAGGTAAGCTTCCCTCTAAAACGGCTGCGAATATGTGCAATAAGCTCCTGCCAGAATGGTAAATGTCCTGTTTGATTAAGTTCAGTGCCTATTACCATAATATCTACCTTCTCCTCCTGTGCTATATCTGCATAATGCTCAATTGCCTTTGTATAGTTGTTGAACCATTGCCTCCAGTTCAAATCATCCGCCATCTTTATCTCTCCAGCCCAGCTATTATGGACAAGAATCTGGGGTTTAAGTATTATCTGAAAACCTAATGCCTTTGCATCACGAATTCCTGCCCTCAATTGGTTGTCAGTTACATTATCAGTCAGGTGCACATTAATTCTGTCTGGGGCAGATTGCTGTAGAAATGGAATGAAGGCAACGGTATTTGCGCCAATATTTTTAACACGCAATAGCGAGACATAGGATTCCCGGCTGTCCATTGTTATCTGTTCGGTTTGCAGATAATTAACGCCTTTAATCTTAGTTGGAACGGCACATCCTGCCGATAACAGTGCAATTACTCCAGCCAAGACAATATATTTTTTCATAAAAGTTATAAAATTTTAACAGCTCTTTCCATTTTCTTATATGTCCGACCAATGTATCGTATAACCGTCAGCCATATCATCAGCAGACTAATTACGACTATTGACAGCCATCGCACATTTTTAAACCCAACGAAAATTAGTGTCATCAGCAGGCTGATTGCAACGGCTATTGCCTTGGCAGTTCGCAGCATAAAAATATCAATAAATGCCTTTGCATGGTATTTTTCTTCCCGCTTCATAGGCACATACAACATCTCTTTGGC
>DNJG01000138.1 GCA_003489165.1 Nitrospinota bacterium
TTACAGTGGTCCAGGGTTTCAACCGCAGGATTCAAAGCAGTTTCAGGATAGATCTCTCTCGCATGGCTTTAATGTTGAATACAGGCGGGACATTATCAAAAGTCTTAAAATTAGACCAGGAATTTCTTACTCAAAAGAATATAGAAGAACAGGAGCAAACGAGGCATGGGAAAGTGGACTTTATAATATGGATTCCTTTGGCGGTCAGCTTGCTGCCGACTATTACTTTGATTTTGATAGAGATGGAATTCTTACCTTTCAATACTTAACAAGAGATGTGAAATTTCCTAATTATACAGACCTCTTGAGGGAATTTCAGGGAGCTGGATATTCCTCAGAAGTTAGTGGAGGGCTTCAAGATCAAACCTTAAATAATATCTCTATCAGACCCAAATGGAATAAATTCTTTGGTGGTTTAACCTATGTATGGCAGGATTATAAAAATGAACGTGTGATAGATTCCAATGGAACTTATGGCGCTACGCGTCAAAAAGATGAAAATATAACTCTTGATTTTGGATTTCACCACATCCTCTCAATTTTTGAAATGTATCCAGTGATCTCTTATACAATGAATACATCAAACCAAAATTATGTAAGATATAAATACCTCGGTGCAAGTTCAACAAACCTGCTCTCTGGAAGCTCTGATGTAACATTTATTAAGGGTAATTATAATTATAAAGAACTTAATCTGAACATCCCTGTTGACCTATTGATAACGAGTAAATGGGCAATAAGTGGAGGAATAAATATTGTTAAAAGAGATTACACCGATAGACCCCCAAGAAACAGTAATAACAACTATGACTTTGATAGCAGACAGTCAAATACACTTACAACAATTTCTGGGGGGATAAGAAAACAATTAAATGATATATCGCTATTCAGAATAAACTATTCTCTTATTGTGGGAAGTTCAAATAACACCTTTGAAAAATACCTCCCATACAATTATACAGGAAACAGTATAAGCATTGCCTATCAGATTACATATTAGCCAAAAAATTATTTCTCTTCCATTTTAACAACCTTTCCTTCTTGATATTCTACAACTCTTGATTTTACTCCATGCCCAAGAGATTCTACTCTATAAATTCCTACTGGTCTTTCTTTCCCCTTCACAATAACCTTTTCAAGTCCTGTAACTTCTGTTTTCCATATTGTTTCATCAGCTAATAAATCCTTAATCTTACTAAGGGTAAATTCTGTTATAAGAATATGTGTATTATACTTCCTTGTAAGGGATTCAACCCTTGACCCTAAATTCACATGGTCGCCAATAACTGTATAGTCCATTTTTTTCCCTTCTGCACCAATGTTTCCAACAATGACCTCACCTGTATTTATCCCTATCCCACAATCAAGCATCGGTTTCCCTTCTGCCTGCCATTTCTTCTGGAGTTCTTTAAGCCTGCCGACCATATTCAAGGCACATTTTATCGCAAGCTCTGCGTGATTCTCCTGTCTCATAGGCGCATTCCAGAATGTGAGGATTGCATCGCCGATAAACTTATCCAGTGTCCCCTCCCATTTTAAGACTATGTCTGTCATCTCTCCGAGATACTCATTTAATATGGCAACCACATCTTCGGGTGCATGCTTTTCTGAAAAGGATGTAAATCCCATTACATCGGAGAAGAGCACAGTAATTTCCCTTCTCTCACCGCCCAATTTAGCCATATCGGGATTTTTAATCAATTCGTTTACAATCTTCTCTGTTACATAGCTTGAGAACATTGCCCTTATTCTCTTTGCATATCTCTCCTCAGCAACATAATTATAGACAGTAACACTGATAAATACGAAAAATATGTTAAGTATCGGGTATGTAATGTTTATCCAGATGCCCTTCTGTGCAAAAAGGTAATAGCCTAACAGGGATATAAAAAACAAAAAAGAAATGGTAATAGCAGAACCACCAAATGCCTTAAACCTGACAATCAAAAGGGAGAGCAAAAGACCAGATAATAAAAGTATGGTAATATTTACCAATCTCGGAACTGATTTAATAAACTTTTTTTCTATTATGGAGGCAATTACATTTGCATGTTTTTCAACCCCGGGCATTGCCGCAGTAAAGGGTGTTACTCTCAAATCATAGATTCCTACAGCCGTTGCACCGATAAGAACAATCTTATCATGGAAATCCTCAGACTTGATATTTCCATCTAAAATATCGGATATAGAGAAATAGCTAAATGTCTGGTCAGTGCCATAATAATTAATCAGTGTCCTGCCAAACCTATCGGTTGGAATATATGTCTCTCCAAGCCTTATCCCCTCTGTTGCCTCCAGAATTACCATTTTATTGGGTATTTTTAAATATTTGACAGCACTTTGCAAGGTAATTGAAGGATAGATAAAGCCATTATATTCAATTACAAGGGGCTCCCATCTCAATATCCCATCATCATCCGGAAAGGTATTAACATATCCAAGCGCAATAGCACTCCTGCCTAACTCAGGCACAGGTATGGTAATTTTTTTTGCACCTATAGGGTTATACTGATTAAACTTATCAGAATTCTTGATATTGACAAAGGATGAGTCGCTTAT
>DNJG01000042.1 GCA_003489165.1 Nitrospinota bacterium
TGTTACCCAGTTCAATTCCCTTGGATTTTTATATATGCCGTGAAAATATATCTTTCCCATGTGTATAAAGACAGTTATTATCATAATATTCGCACCCCAGTGATGAAGCCCCCTTATAAGCCATCCAAATGAGACATTGTTTGTAATATGAATTACACTGTCATAAGCCTGTGCTGTTGTCGGGACATAATATATAAGTAAAAGTATCCCTGTTATGACCTGAAGGGTAAAAATAAAAAATGTTATCCCTCCAAAACATGAGAAAATACCAAGGTGCGAGGGTGCCAATTTATAAAATACCTCTAAATCAAGTATCTCTCTAATCCCAAGGCGATTCTCAACAAAGTTATACATGGATATAAGAAATCTGTTGCGAATCAATATTGGCCCTAATTTAAGCTCATTCATTTTTATGCCTCTCTTATCAGTATCCTGTCCTCCTCTACAGCCGCCTTGTATGCAGGAAGTGGTTTTGGAGCAGGACCGCCAAGGACATTCCCATACAAATCAAATCTTGCGGCATGACACGGACATAACAATTCCTTTGCATCCTCATGCCATTTAACTATACATCCAAGATGTGTGCAGACAGCCGATAGGGCATAGACCTCATTCTCTTTAAGCCTCACTACAATTGTCGGCCTGTTTTTATATCTCACAAGTTTCGCTGAACCAACAGAGACATCATCGGCTGATATAAAGAATGTTTCCCCTCCTTCAGTCCCTTTTGTGGAATCTGCAGGCAGCAGATACTTTATTACAGGATAGAGAGCCCCGCCGATGGCAACAGCAAAGGAGATAAAGATTGATAAGTTTAAGAAAGACCTCCTGTCTTTACCTGATACTTCCTCTTTTATTATTTCATCTGACATGTCTTCCTCACCTTGAAACAACCTTCTCATCCCTGTTCATCTCTATCTTCATCTCAGTCTCCTGAAGGAGGAGCGGTTTATATAGATAGTCAACCCATGCTGAAACTGTTACGTCCATGCTTTCAGGGATACTGAATATAAACTCCTCAATCCTGACCTCTTTTGGGCTTATGCGGTTATCCTTGATAATAGAAACCCCTCTCCCAAGCATTATCTCGCTATCCTTAACTAATTCCTTTCCATCTTTCCCGATAATAATCTTTTCATATAGCCTCTTCTCGCTATAAACTTTATTTTTAGGAGTCCTCACCTCACAGTTGAGTATCAATTTTCTTGTAGGCATACCTGTAGGAACCATATGCCCCGACCCTGCATTCTCAATACTGACAGTCACAGAAAATTTATCCTTTATCCTCTTTGTCTCTTTTATCTTCACCTGCAATACCTTTTTCAATTGAACTATTGAATGCCCCCCCTGGAGATTATGGTCATTGATATATCTCATCTCCTTTGAGGTTGAAGCCTTTGCCACTTCCCCTTCAATCTTCGGCATATGGCATTCCTGACACTGTTTCCCCTCTTCTGCATAAGAACTCCCCTTCCATTCAGAATATGTCCCCATTATACTCAATCCATTATCACTTACATACTCATGACACGAGGCGCATAGTTCCGAGCTTAGATGCAATTTCGAATATTCCACCTTATGCTCCTTTACCTCTCCCCCCTTTAACGGTCCCCTCTTTATCAAACTAATATCCCTTATAAAAGGGTCTTTCTTATCATTCAGGTTTACACCTTTCAGAGTATGGCAGAAGTCACAGCTTACACCCTCGTTAGCAATCTTACCTGAAAGTTCGTAGTCCTTTGTTACAATGGTAGTAGGGGAATGGCACTTAAGGCATAGGATTTTTGCCTCTCCTCCGCTCATTGTATAAGCCTCAATATATGATGTATAAAATATAGGGTCTTTTACAGCAAGTGCATGGACAGAATCATTCCATTTGTTATATATATCCTGATGACACTCGGCACAGAGTTCGCTGGAATTATACTCATTGTTTTTAAGCTGGACTTTATTGTCCTTACTGAAGGCTGATATATCCGCTGAGTAAAGAAGGGCAGAGATTAGAACTGAATAAAGTATTCCTTTATACATATGATATATGATAAATTTTACATAATGCTACTATGGTAAAAGGGGTATGTCAAACTTAAATCAGTGTCAGCAGTGGTTAAAAAGTATTTTTAAATGAAAAATCTTGAGATAGCACAGATTTTTGAGAGGATAGCGGATATTCTGGAGTTTAAAGGCGAGAACAGATTTAAGATAAATGCCTACAGAAAAGCATCCAGAATAATCGGGAGTATTAGTGAAGATATTGAGCATCTCCATAAGGAGAATAGGCTGATGGAGATTCCTGGTGTCGGGAGTGGTATTGCCGAGAAGATTTCAGAATATCTTGATACCGGGAAGATGACAAAATATGAAGAGACAATGAAAGGTATTGAAGAGGGGCTTATAAAACTCATGGACATATCTGGTATAGGCCCAAGCACTTTGAGAACAATTCATAAAGAACTTGGGATAAAAGATGTGGACGGACTTGAAAAGGCGGCATCAGAAGGGAAACTGCAAGTCCTCAAAGGTATGGGTGAGAAGAAGGAGGAGAATATCCTGAGGGGTATAAGGTTATTCAGAGAGAGCCAGAAGAGAATCTCTATAGGCAATGCCCTCCCATTGGTAAAGGAAATCATAGGGTCTCTCAAGAAAAAGACAGGTATTAAAGAGATAGAGGCGGCAGGTTCATTAAGAAGGATGAAAGAGACTGTCGGCGATATTGATATACTGGCAGGCGGTTCAAATGGGAAAGAGATTATATCTGCCTTTGTAACCCTCCCTATTGTAAGAGAGGTTCTATCATCAGGCGAGACAAAGGGGAGTATTATTGCAGAGGGCAATATTCAGGTTGATTTAAGGGTTGTTGAGAAGGAGTCATTTGGTGCGGCTCTCCAGTATTTCACAGGCTCAAAACTCCACAATATCCATTTAAGAGATATGGCGAAGAGGGTTGGTTTAAAGATAAATGAATACGGAATATTCAAAGGCGATAAAAAGATTGGCGGTGAGAAGGAGGAAGATATGTATTCTGAACTCGGACTTCTCTGGATTCCTCCTGAATTGAGAGAGGATAGAGGGGAGATTGAGGCGGCAAAAGAAAAAAGGCTGCCAAATCTTGTAACCATGAAAGACATAAAGGGGGATTTCCATGTCCACTCAAACTGGAGTGACGGGGCTGAACCTATAGAAGAGGTTGCAGAAAAGGCAAAGTCATTAGGGTATCAATATATCGCAATTACAGACCACTCAAAGTCAACAAAGATTGCCAATGGGCTTACAGAGGAGAGGTTATCAAAACAGATAAAGGAGATAAGGGAGTTAAACAAAAGAATAAAAGGGATAAAGATACTGGCAGGGAGTGAGGTAGATATAAAAACGGATGGGGCGCTTGATTTCCCTGAAAAATTACTAAAAGAACTTGATATTGTAGTTGCATCTATCCATATCGGATTTAAAGAGGATGAGGAGACAATCACAAACAGGATTATATCAGCAATGAGAAACCCTTATGTGAATATAATAGCCCACCCTACAGGAAGGCTCATAAGCAGCCGGGAGCCGTATAAACTGAATATGAAAAGGATGTTTGAAGCGGCAGTTGAGACAGGGACGGCAATTGAGATAAATGCATTCTATGACCGTCTTGATTTAAACGATGTCCACTGCCAGATGGCGAAGGAAATGGGTGTGAAGATGGCAATAGGAACGGATGCCCATCATATCAGCCAGCTATCAATGATAGGATATGGTATAAGTGTGGCAAGGAGGGGATGGCTTGAAAAAAAGGATTTAATCAATACAATGAGCTGCACTGAATTAATGAAGTGGCTTGGTTAATGCGAAAAATAGTAGTATAGTAAAAGCGCTATTACTATAAGATTAACCGCCATCCCTATATGAATAATATAATCAAGTGGAGCCAGTTTCTTTTTTTCTTTTTGCATAGGTATTAAATTCCTATTTGTTATTATTAAACACTAAGTATCAATTGTCAAATTAGTTTATATGCATATTCCGGATGGTTTTGTAAACGGAACAATAAATCTTGCAGGTTTTGGTGCCTCGGCTATCTGCTGTAGTTATTCAATCCGTAAAATAAACAGGACAATGGATGAGAGGCATATACCACTCCTTGGAGTAACCTCTGCATTTATATTCGCAGCACAGATGATTAACTTCCCCATTGCCGGAGGGACAAGCGGGCATTTTCTCGGAGCTCTCATGGCAGCTATATTGATGGGACCATGGGCATCGTGTCTGATTATGTCGCTTGTTCTCACAATCCAGTGTCTCGGTTTCGCAGATGGAGGGATTACAGCCCTTGGGACGAACATTTTTAATATGGGTATCATAGGCGGTGTATTCAGCTACTATATCTTTATATTTTTAAAGGCAATCCTTCCGAAAAACAGGGGGGGCTTTCTAACATCTTCTGCCATTGCCTCATGGTTCTCTGTTGTGGCATCATCCGCATTTTGTGCAATTGAGCTTGGCTTATCAGGGACAGCACCCTTAAAAATTATCCTCCCTGCAATGTTAGGTGTTCATACAGTAATAGGTATTGGCGAGGCGATTGTTACAACTGCAGTATTATCTTCTGTCCTTGCCGCAAGAAGTGATTTAATCATATCCATGAAACAAGTTCAGGGCAAGCAATGGAAAGAGGTTTAGGAATGGAGAGGGGGTTCAGGCTGTTCATATTTATATCTTTAGCAATAGCAATAATATTAGCCGTTTTCATATCCCCATTTGCCTCTAACTCTCCTGACGGGCTTGAGAAAGTGGCAGAGGATAGGGGCTTTCTCAATATGGCAAAAAGTGTATGGAGATACTCCCCATTTTCTGATTATTCTATAACTGGCATAGAAAATAACTATATCTCCACAGGGCTATCAGGTATAATCGGAATTGTAATAGTATTTATTATAACTTTAATTTTGGCGAAAAAGATAATTGCAAAGTAAAGAGGAAAATGAAACATATACAAACTGTAGAAGGACTCCTGTTATTACATTCCATAACTCAGTCAATTATAGAATCTGAAGATTTTGATTCTGCATTAGAGATTACCCTTCAAAAAATATGTGAATCAACAGGCTGGATTTATGGAGAGTCATGGATGCCTTCTGCAGATGGGACGCGCCTTGAATATGGTAAAGCATGGTTCAGCAATAACAAAAAAGTAGAAAGATTTAAAAAGGAGAGTAAAGATTTTAATTTTTTACCTGAGACTGGACTCCCAGGCCGTGTCTGGTCTTCTAAAAAACCCGAATGGATAAATGATGTTACAATAAATGGAAATTTTCCACGCAGACAATTTGCTGTTGATGCTGGGCTAAAAACCGCAATCGGTATTCCTATTATTGATAAAAATAATGTCATTGCGGTAATAGTTTTTATTACATCAGAAATATTAGAAAAAGATGAACAAACAATAGAATTCATTTCAAATATTGCCCTTCAGTTAGGTGTCTTTTTTAATCATAAAAAAACAAAAGATTTATTACGCAAATCCGAAAGTGAAGTTCGTGCTATTCTTGACAACATACCGGATATCTTCTATCGCACAAGTAAAGATGGCAAACTCTTAATAGTATCTGGTGCTGTGAAAAAAATATTGGATTATGAGCCTTATGAGCTTATCGGTAAGCAGCTGGCAGACCTTTATGTTGACCCGCACGGAAGGAGTAAATTTCTTAAGAAACTTGAGGAAAATGGAGGCAGAATTAGTAACTATGAAGCCCTCTTAAAAAGAAAAGATGGCAGTGAGATGTGGATTTCTACAAATTCCCAGTTTTATTACAATGAAACGGGTAATATAGATGGAGTTGAAGGCATAGGGAGGGATATTACTGAGCTAAAAAAACTTGAAGAAATGTTACTAAGAATGCAAAAACTTGAGGCCATTGGACTTCTTGCGGGAGGAATCGCCCATGATTTTAATAACCTGCTTACTGCAATAATAGGTAATATAGGACTATCAAAGATGTACTTGCAACCCGATAACAAGATATTTGATTGGTTAACAACTGCAGAAAAGGCTTGTGGACAGGCAAAAGAGTTAAGCAGCCGCTTAATCACATTTTCAAAAGGGGGCCTGCCTATCAAAAATATAATCTCAATGCCAGATTTGATAAGAGAGGCTATATCTGAACTGCTCAATGGCACAAATATCCTTTGTGAATGTAATTTTCAGGATGACCTCTACTCTGCTAAAATAGATAAAATGCAGATAAAACAGGTAATAAGGAATGTTATCATAAATGCTAAAGAGGCTATGTCAAATGGAGGAAATTTAGAAATTAATGCAAATAATATAACCATCACTAAAAAAGATAACCTCCCACTGAAAGAAGGGAGCTATATAAAGTTATCAATAGAAGACAATGGAAAAGGCATAGAGGGGGAAAATCTGGCAAAAATATTTGACCCATATTTTACCACTAAAGCAATGGGAAGTGAAAAGGGGAGCGGACTTGGACTTTCAATATGCCACTCAATTATTAAAAAACATGATGGATTAATCACTGTTGATTCTAAAGCAG
>DNJG01000100.1 GCA_003489165.1 Nitrospinota bacterium
ATGTCAAAAACTATAGAGACAGTTTGAGAAAAGGTGAGCCTTTATTATATCTCCCTCCTAAAGAAATTATGCAGATTGTATCACTTGATTATAAAAACCTTGTATCAGAACTGCTCTTTTTTCGTGCAATTGTCTATTTTGGCGATAAAGTTGAAACTAAGGTTATGCCTAACTGGCACTGGATTTATAAGGCAATGGAAACATCTACATACCTTGACCCCTATAATATAGATTCATATTATTTCACAGAGGCGGTTCTTGCATGGGATGCTAAAGCTCCAAAAGAGGCAAATATAATTCTTGAAAGAGGGGCAAAATTCAGAAACTGGGACTGGTATATTCCATTTTTTATGGGATTTAACAGTTTTTATTTTTTGAAGGATAATAAGGAGGCTGCAAAATGGTTTTCTGAGGCGGCTAAAATAAATAAAGAGATTGCCCCTATAGCGGCGAAGTTTTATTATAAAGTAAATGAAACAGCCTTTGCTATTGCATTTTTAAAACAGATGTATGAAGATGCACAGAATGAAAATGTTAAAAGGTCTATTGCTATAAGATTAGATGCATTGGAGAAGATTCTTTCTTTAGAGAAGGCAGTTAATCAGTATAAAGACAAGTTTAATAAGCTTCCTGAAAAAATTGAAGAATTAATAGCGGAAAAAATTATTGACAAGTTGCCGCAAGACCCTTATGGTGGAAAATTTTTTCTGGACAAGGAGGGATATATAAAGACAACCAGCAATCTGAATTTTCCATCAAAACCACAAAAATGATTAAAACTATTGACCTTTGCAAGACATATACAAAATTTAATCCCCCCATTCCCCCCTTTAAAAAAGGGGGGATTAAAGGGGGATTTGTCTATGCACTAAAGTCCTTAAACCTTGAGATTAAAAAGGGAGAAATCTTTGGATTTCTCGGACCAAATGGGGCGGGGAAAAGCACAACTATAAAACTAATTCTGGATATTATAAGGCCGACTTCAGGCAAGGCGCATCTTTTTAATATTGATGTTGCAAATCCTGAATCAAGAAAAAAAGTTGGCTATCTTCCAGAAAATCCTTCATTCTATGATTATCTTACAGCCGAAGAACTCTTATGGTTTGCCGGCAGAACTCATAACATAGATGGAGACAGTATTGCAAAAAAAACCGGAGAACTGCTTGAGTTATTAGATTTAACTGAGGCAAAATCAACGCCTTTAAGGAAATACTCTAAAGGCATGGTTCAGAGGGCTGGACTTGCCCATGCACTTATTCATGACCCCGACCTCTTGATTCTTGATGAGCCAAGTTCTGGTTTAGACCCTATCGGGAGGAGAAAGGTAGCCGATTTATTACTTGATTTAAAAAATAAAGGGAAGACAATATTCTTCAGCTCTCATATACTACATGATGTTGAGACGATTTGTGATAAAGTTGGAATTATAGTTGAGGGTGAGTTAAGATTCTGTGGAAAAATATCAGAGGTTTTACACCAAAGTGTTCAGGGCTATGAGGTGTTAGTTCAGAATGTTTCAGATGAAAACTTTAAAGAGATTTTAGATAAAGAGGTTAATTGTCATAGAGAAGGAGATACTGTAAGGTTAATGGTGGGAGAAGGGGATTTATGGCAGTTGATAGAATTTATAAAGTCAAAAAATCTCTCTCTCTTTGCAGTAGAGCCAAAGAGAAAGACTCTGGAAGGATTATTTTTGGAGCTGATAAAAAATTCAAAAAGTAGCTCTTAAGTGGATATGTCTATAGAGAAAAAAAGAAAATCACTTGCTGATATAGTTTGCTTGAAACCAGCAGCTAAATGTAATATAATAGGCTATAACTTTGAGGAGATTTTAAATGAAGGGTATAAAGATTGATTACATACCGAGATATACTTATAACGATTATGTGCAATGGGAGGGGAGATGGGAATTAATTGAGGGGATGCCTTATGCAATGACTCCGTTGCCAATATTAGAACATCAGGTTATTAGCGGCAATATTTTTATTCAACTTTCTGAATTGTTAAAAGGCTGCGGGAAATGCAAGGCTTTGCTCCCTGTTGACTGGAAAATTGATGATGACACTGTTCTTGAGCCTGATGTCTTAGTGGTCTGCGAAGAGGTTGGTGGTAAGTATATAACAAACCCTCCTATAATGATATTTGAGATATTATCACCAGCAACAGTTTTTAAAGATAGGAATATCAAATATAAGATTTACGAATCTCAAGGTGTCAAATACTATATAATGGTGGATATTGATGCGAAGGTCGCAGAAGTTTTTGAGCTTGCCAATGGAAGTTATAAAAAGCTTAAAGATGCCCAGAGAGATGTCATAGCCTTTGATTTGGACAAGTGCAAAATAGATTTTGATTTTGAAAAAATCTGGGAATGAATTATTTAGCCACCGACAGACCTGAGAGGAGAAAAGAGAGGAGTTGTTTAAACTAATACTTTTGATAGGGTAGATTCATTATCGGCAGGTCTTGTCCCTGATTCTTTAGCAATTGAAATTCTATTCCCTAAAACTTTACAGTTTCAGAACCAATTAGTCCAGTTGAGCCAGTTACAATTACTATAGACATATTTTATCCTTCCTATAACGCCTCACCACGGATGATAAGAATCTTAAAGATGTTAACAGAAATATGTTAAGCCTTTTTTGAATTTGATATGCTTTCAGTATTAGATTTTATTACAAAGTTTGGAGGATAAACCCCTTTTTTTACTGTATTATTCGGGTAAACCCATGTATTTTTACCAATAATGACACATGGAGATGTAACAGTATTGCATCCGATTTCCACATAATCACCGAGAACTGCACCAAACTTTTTTACACCTGTATCTGTAGGCTTACCCTCTATTTGTATTTTAATTGTATTAATCTTACCGCTCTTTTTTTCTTCAGGCGTCCTAAACTGGAGATTTGCAAGTTTTGTCCCTGCTCCCAGATTTACATAACTGCCAACAATGCTGTCGCCGATATAGGCAAAGTGTCCTGCCTCAGAGTGATTCATAAATATTGAGTTTTTTATCTCTGTTGTATGCCCTATTACAGACTTATCACCAACTATCACATTCCCCCTGAAATATGAACCCTGTCTTACCTCGCAGTCATTGCCAATAATTGCCGGTGCCTTTATGACCGCAGTTGGCTCCAGCACAGTTCCGCTTCCTACAAAGATTCCCATCTCTTTTAAAAAAAGGTCTGCCCAGATTTTAACCTCCCTCCCCACATACAATACCTTATCTATTAAATTATCTTTCTCGTCTCTTACCTCCTGAAGGGTTATCCCCTCAATTATCATCTTAGGCTGAACAGTCTTTTCTATTTCCTTAAACCAGTCCTTTATATATTTGTTAATTCTTCCTGTTACATCCCAGTAATGGGTTATGCCTTCAAATATAGCCTTATGTTTGAACTCCGGAAGATGCTCAAATAGCTCTTCAATTTTTAACATGCCCACCCCCTTATCTTTTCATTTCAGGTATAAGATAATTCTTTACCTTCTCACCTATATAGATAAGTTTATCAGTATCATTTATTGAACCTCTCACATTTATTCCTGTCTTATCCTCTGTCCCCGAATTTCTTACAAAGATGCATCCCCGTAAAGAATTCGGAGTTCGGAGTTCGGAGTTCGGAGTTAAATTTGCCCTGTATTTATTATATATTGCTAAATAGAGCATATCAGGTTCATCGCCTCTTTCTTTCATGGATAATTCTACACTATTTTCAAACTGCTCCATACAAATATTTTTTATAAAGCCCTCTAATTTTTTCCATAAATCAGTCCCCTTTGAAAGCCGGGATTTATCAGTTTCATAAATATAAAATGCCTTTTTAAAGCCACGTTCAAATGGGCTGTGCAGTTTTTGAAAATAACTTTTTGCATCTGATTTGGTGAGAATAGATTCTGAGGCAGCAAATGTATTCACAGCACTCTTTAAGCCATTTCCAGCAAAGAGAGATATAGTCCTGCCATCTTTAATTTTTAAATATCCTTTTGTAATATTGTGTCCGCTCTCTTCACTGCCTATTGCAAACTTATCTGCTAATTGCATTGCCTCTCTAAGAAGCCATTTGTCCCCAACCCCAGTAACAACAGCCTTAAACCCTAATCTTTCTGCGGCTATCACAGTATTAATATCACTTTCAACTGTATTAACATATAGAGAGCCTTTGTATTTTTCCGGATACATTTCCATGAGATACATCCCCTGCAAAAATGCAGTCTCATCCCCCGAAAGGACAATTATAGTGTCATTAAAGGGGTCGTAATCAACCCTGTAAAACCTGTCTCCATCTGCATCAAATATAGCCCCTGATACCTTTACCTCCCCATTCTTTATTTCTCCTCTTTTTTCCCTTCCAACCTCAAAAATTTTATTTATAGCTTTGTTCTTTTCAAATCTTTCTCCTCCTCTAATCATATCAGGAGAAATGGAGGATATGCCTTCAAGGGTAACAACACCGCAGTTCAGATTTACATCACCATTGAGGTAGTAGCTAACCTCAATTATTTCTTTAAATCCCAATCTTTTGAAAATATCAGCCGCAATCCCTGAAAAAGAGCCGTTTGCGGGGTCAACAATCAGAATATTTTTTGAAAAAATGCCAGCTTCCCTGACCCATGAATTTCTTGAATCTAAGGAGAACTCTGTAAATACCCTGACTGCGTCATCATGTGCATATTCAATATTACCTGTTAAGCTGAGCTTCTTAATAGTATCATACCCTGTTTCTCTAAATTTCTTTGTAAGCCTTATATCATCTTCCGGGAAAAACTTTAATCCTGTTGACTTGAATATCTTGATGCCGTTCTGTCCCTTTGGATTATGGGATGCAGTAATCATAAATCCGCTCTTTGCACCCTTGTAGAGCATATATATAGGAATTACAGGTGTAGGTGTTATACCTAAAACTACTGCCTTCCCACCTGCCTTTCTGATTCCGCTTACTGCCGCGGATGTAAATTTGCCTTCAGGGTCTCGCGGATCCCACCCAATGATTATATTTCCACCAATTTTCATTTCGCCGCTTTCTATCAAATCTGTCACATGGCAAAATGTATAAAGTTCCATGAACTCTTCAGTAATAAAACCTTTTTCAACAAATGCCTCGAGCGGCGTCATCCCTTTTATATCGGGGGCAGCCGACAACCTAACATCCCTTCTTACTCCATCAGTTCCTTGAAGCCTGTTAATCATAGGTGGAAATTTATTTTTTTAAACTTTTGTGCTTATCAGAATTGGAAGCATTAGGAAGTATCATAGTATCAGAGTTTTAATCTTTGACACCCTGACACCACAACATTTAAAGGTATCAGTTATGTTTTATGAAGGCTCTTCTTCCCTTAACAGAAATCCTTCCTTCTGCAAATAGTTTTATTGCCTCTGGATAAATTCTGTGTTCCTCTTTTAGTATCCTTTCAGATAAGGTCTCGGATGTATCTATATCCAACACCGGGACAACAGACTGAATGATTATTGGTCCGGAATCTACACCGTCATCCACAAAATGGACAGTGGCACCTGTGAATTTTACTCCATAATCCAGTGCCTTTTTTTGCACTTCAAGACCGGGGAATGCAGGGAGAAGTGATGGGTGAATATTCATTATCCTTCCTCTGTATTTATTTACAAAGTATGGGGTTAATATTCGCATGAAACCGGCAAGACAGACGAGCTCAATATTTTTATCTTCAAGTATTTTTATTATTGCCCTGTCATAGTCCTCTTTAGATTTGTAGGATAATGGTTCAATAAATACACCTTCAATATTATGCTTCCGTGCCCTCTCAAGGGCATAGGCATCATTTTTATTACTGATGACAACTTCAATCTTCCCATTAATATTGCCAGATTCAATTGCATCTATTATTGCCTGCAGATTTGAACCTCTGCCCGATACAAGGACTGCGATTTTTAGCATATATATTTATCCACTTTCGCAGATTACCGCAGATTAAAA
>DNJG01000109.1:0-19037 GCA_003489165.1 Nitrospinota bacterium
CAAGCGGGCAGGCTGACAAGCTGGCAAGCCTGCAAGCTAACAAGCTGGTATCCGCGAAGTTTGTTGTCTTTTGAGAGTTCTTTCAGGAGTTTCAGGTGATGGCCGTTCATTTAAAGAAGCAATGAGGAAAACCAGGGGATGCGATAACAGGGATGTTAACTTGTCTCATTGCCCTTTTCTTTACCTGCTTCCTTGTTTTCCATAGCCGCGATAAAAGCATCTATCTGATTCACGAAATCAATGAGGTCTCCCTTGTTCTCAATCGTTTGAGTATACAATTGATCATCATTTATAATCCAGTATCTGTGAATGAAGCTGTTTCTTAAGTCGGCGAGCCTTCGTAGTTTATTGGCAAGAGACGCAGTAATTATTCCCTCCCTGCCTGTCTTTACGATGCAGTCAACATATCCCTCGCAGGGAATACCCTTTGCCCTGGCCAACAGATGCTGGCACATTTCGGTAATCGCCTCTACTGCCTCTATCAGTAAATACTTTAGCGCCAGTGGGCTTTTTGAGTCTGCCAGAAAATCAGATTTTTCAATGCTTATTATTTCTTCTATCTTTTGAAATACGTTCAGGATGTCCGCCTTGGCTTTTGCAATTCTCTCTTTATTGATCATCTATGCGCTCAGTAATATATTTCTGAAATGGCTGTATTCCCGGTATCTGCTGCTGACGTTTTCTATGAAACCGGTCCTGACCTCATCATCTCCCGATAATAAGAGTCGTCCCTTTCGCAAGACCTCCATTTGGAAGGCAACTGTGGCATTATTGATAATCCTTATCTCAACAGGATAGCCCGTTTTCTCTGTTAATGCGAAAGATATATCTGATTCCAAATCCAGCTCCTTCACCGGCCCTGTCAAATAAACCGCCACATCTATGTCTCTGAAACTCCCGCCTTCTGTGAATGAACCATGAATGTAGGCAAAGACAAGATAATCTATGCCGGAAAGGATTCGGCTTATCTGTTTGACAAGCGCTTCTTTTGTCTCATTATCAACTTTATGCAGGCTGTAAAACCTTTTTTCCAGCATAGTTAAATATTATACAAATCTCTCAGGCACTTTTGCCTCATCCAACACTTGCACTGTCGGGGCGACAAGCCTGCAAGCGAGCAAGCTGACAAGCCCACAAGCTGACAAGCTGGCAAGCTGGCAAGCGAACAAGCTGACAAGCTGGCAAGCTGGCAAGCGAACAAGCTTACAAGCTGGCAAGCCTGCAAGCTGACAAGCTGGCAAGCGGGCAAGCATGCAAGCCCACAAGCTGACAAGCGGGCAAGCTCACAAGCCGGCGAGCAACCCTTTTCTTGTTATAAAAACCTTCGATTTCCCGATGAGTCCTATCAACTTTTCGCTATATTTAATAACAGCCTCAAATATCGCTGTAATATCATCTGCTCTATATTCGTGAGATATTTCATTCCTTAAATCCCTAATCAATTTCAAGTCTTCAGCAGAGGATATTCCCAGCTTTTCAAACAAATTAGCCCTGTCTATAAATGTATTTGCCTCTTCTCTTAATATTAGGATTATACCCTTCATTACCTTCTGGGTATAGATATCGCTGGTTCTGGCAAATCTGGAAGCAAGGCTTTCAAATCTATCCAGTTCTTCTAAAGAGTAATCCGTTTTTATCCCTATCTTTTTGCATCGCTGTAATGAGTATTTCAGCATCTTGACAGCCATGTCCAGCCGGATGAAGTTTTCTTTTAGCTCTTCTCTCATCAAGGCTTCAGTTCTCATAACCTTATCCCCTCATGCAGCACAATTTCTTTAAATGGATTTCTTTCATTAAAGGTGGATGATATTATATCAAGCTTTTGTTCGCCGAACTTTTCAAAATAATGCCATCTTATCATGGCCTTTTCCTTCCAGGTCAGCTTCTTGTCAGACAGAACCATAATATCTATGTCGCCGCCCCTTTTCTGGTCATCTGTCCGTGAACCAAAGAGATAAACCTGTGCATCCTGCGTAAGAGTCAAAACTTCTTTTTTCAGAAAATCTGCTTGTTCATTGGTAATTCTCATAAGTAAATACTATGCCATAATCTATGGCGGGCAAGCTAACAAGCTGACAAGCTGGCAAGCCTACAAGCTGGCAAGCGAACAAGCTAACAAGCTGACAAGCTAACAAGCTGGCAAGCCGGCAAGCTAACAAGCTGACAAGCTAACAAGCTGGCAAGCTGGCAAGCCTGCAAGCTGTATCAAACCGCCTCTACATCAGAGGTATCTATTTTAATTGATACTCCCTGACGGAGTATATCCACTGAAAGGACAAGCCTGTGCTGGCCTGTCTTTTCAACAAGAATCCCTTCCACTCCTGCAAGAGGACCTTTTTTTATCCTGACCTGCTGTCCCTCTTTCAGATAAGGGTAAGGGTCAATCTCCCCTTTGCTTTCAACAATCTTTTTCAAAGAAGCTATTTGTTCATCAGGAACGACTTCTGGTTCGCCGGGGACTATTCCCAGAAATCTCACAACGCCATGAGTCTTCAGAACGGATAATATCTCATTGTAATCTTTACTTATATGCACGAATAGATAGCCCGCAAAAAGAGGAAAACTCACAAGTTTTTTTCTGTCTTTCCATCTGTTGAGCCTTTTCACCACAGGAAGAAATACCTCTATCCCTGACTCGGTCAATCGGTTAAATACCTTAAATTCATGCCTTGATCTGACATAGACAGCATACCAGTTAAGTTCTGAAGTCTCAATCAGTTCCACAATCTTTTTACTGCCATTCTGATATAGCTCCGCCCTCTTGGTTACATACAAGCGAACAAGCTAGCAAGCTGACAAGCTAACAAGCTGGCAAGCTGGCAAGCCAACAAGCGAGCAAGCGAGCAAGCCAACAAGCCTGCAAGCTGGCAAGCGGGCAAGCTAACAAGCTGACAAGCTGACAAGCTGGCAAGCTTTATGCAGCCAAAAAGGCATTTTTATAAATTATAAATGATAAATCCTGTCAGGATTTATGCCTGTCTGACTTATGATTTCAACTGTATTATCCATGACTGCTGTAACTAATACGGCATCATAGGTAATATCTTTTAAGCATTCTGTCGAATAAATATGATGCCCGAAAAATCCATTCTCTATCCTCCTAACACCAATAACGCCTACAATCTTTAATGGAAGTCCACGGCTTGAGATGTAACATAGTTCAGCAATTTCACCATCACCCCATAAAAGAACATTCTCAATTCCAGAAGCCACCATAAGCAAATAAGTATTTTCAATTTTCTGTCTCATTTCCTTAAAATAACCTATTGAGTGGTGTATGTAGTTATATGTGAGTCTTGTCTTTGCAGCAAATCCATTTGGTGTGAGGATATATTTGATTCTGTTTTTTGGCAGGGCTTTAATTTTTATGTAGCCTTTTTTATATAACTTCTTTATATACGCATTTACTAATCCAAGGGCAATTCCAAGCCGGTCAGCCAATGCCCTTTGGGTAATTGTGGGTTTTTCTGTTAATTCGGTAAGGAGTCTGAAAGAGATTTTATCAGAAGTGCTGACATCGTTCATGAAATGAACATTATCATCAAAAAGCAATTAATGTCAAGAATTTTTTCTGTCCTTTTTTCTGTCCCTTATTTTAGCCTAAAAAAGTCCCAGTACTTTTAAAGTTCCTTCTGCAAAAGACATTTCACGAATGCTCATATATTGATCAGGATACTTCTTTTTCAAGGCTAAAAGACCGGTTTGAACCCGTTTAATCCAGTATTTTCCACGCCTCTTAATCTCCTCCCAGGCAATAATCAGGTCGCCTGAACGCTCTCCCGCAAGAAAAGAGAACAACATCCCTGCCTGCTGCAGGTCTTTCCCTGCCTTAACATGCATTGCGGCATCTCTCGCCCCATAGACAATCAGCTTGTGGAAGGCAAATCTCGCCGGCTGCGGTATATTAACCAAAACAGCGCCGCCGTTTATCGCAGCAACTCTCACAGGCTTTTCTATAAGGTAATCCAGAAACATAAGCGGTTGAGCAGCCGTTTTAAACCGGGGGATTACCACGGGAGCAGTATCTTCCGGTTTTCTCTGAGGAGTCAGCATATCAACGCGTAAAGAGTGTCCTCTTACTGAAAAAGATACTGATGGATTTTTATTGTCAAAAGGCGGTACCGGGAAAAATCCCATTTCAAGACTCTTCAATGCCTTCGGGATATCAGCCTCAAGATATGGCAAAGCAATCCCCATTGATGGTAAACCTGCAATGTCAATGTCGTGTGTTCTCGCAGTGGAGCGTTCCCATTTGACACCAAGCATGTTCCCCATAGCTATGAATGCGTGGGTGCCCACAAGGACACCGTCAAGGTAAAAGACGCCGCTTTCCTCAAAAGCCCTGAGCACCCTTGCTGAGGCCGTATCAATAATTTGTATCCCACCCGCCCTGAGCATTGAACATATACGTTCTATGCCCTCATTATCAAGGTTAAACACACCATGCTCCTGATGGAACCTCTCTACAACTCTGTCTAATTCAGGGGTTTTCCTCCCAACATATATCTCCCTGACCACATCTCCAGGTTCGGAATGCTTGAAGTAATAATAAGCCTTGCCCTTTACTTCTTTTAAGGCAAAACTTCCCCGCAGATGTGCTATGGTTCTATGTGCCTCAAGGGCTGTAAGACGCTCTATCAGTTCCGCGTAAAGAGTCTGTGTTTCTAATGACAACCTTTCCATCTAAAACCTATTAAGTTATACCAAGTAAATAACAAATCTTGGTATAACTAAACCCAAATTATCCAATCCTTATTTTAGCCTAAAAAAGTCCCAGTACTTTTAAAGTTCCTGTGGTTATAGCAATCTGATAGAGTACCTGTGTAATATCCCTTATATCCCTCATCCATGCAATTTTTTCATATTCCTGCGGCACTATTATGGCATCACCGGCGTCAAGCCTCGTTGACTCAAATCCCCATCCTTTCTGTGCCTTGCTTAAAGCAGTTCCATCCGCCTTAAGTATAAAGATGGATTTCTTATCTGCCTCTCTTGTAATCCCTCCTGCAAGTTTAATATATGAGGATATATCACCTTTAGCATCATACAGAAATGCATTCTGATTAAATACAGCACCTATAACCATAACGGAAGAAGACAGTGCAGGCATATAAAG
Organism: Nitrospinota bacterium; assembly: GCA_003489165.1. Classification (GTDB taxonomy): domain Bacteria; phylum Nitrospinota; class Nitrospinia; order UBA9942; family UBA9942; genus UBA9942. The sequence continues at coordinate 5,117 of DNJG01000109.1, forward strand.
TGAATCATTATCTTCAAGCTCTAAGTCTGAGTTTGTCCCTTTGAATTTCTCAAGGGTATCAATCTTAATAGCAAGTCTCCCCTGTGCCTTTGCAGTTTTCAGTTTTGATAAAAGTTCCCTCCTCTGTTCTATGGCAGCCCTTTTTTGCTCTGCCGACTCTCCAGTTATGGCAGTCTCAACGGCTGAGGCTGACAGGGATAATATTGTCTGCTCAAGCCTGTCAACAGCCTCATCCAGATTCTTCTGCTGTGATATCCTCACAGATTCCCTTGTAAATACAGCACCCTTTAAATATGCCCTATCTGTAAATCCACCTGCCCTCTCTATTAAAGATGAAAGCCTCTCACCCTTATTGATAATATAGCTGCCTGGAAATCTGACCTCCCCTGATATGTTTATATTTCGATAAAGCCCCCATTCAGGGATATTCTTAATAAAAATATTATCATTTACCTCCAATAGAATATTGTGCTCAGGAATATCCTCCTTTGCCTTAAAGGGGTCAATATTAAACCTCTCTACTATGGGACCTGATTGAGTAATCTTTAGTCTTGCAATTTCAGCCTGATTTGATGTAAAGGAGAGCAAACCGCCTGATAGCAGTATAATATCCTTTACCTTTGTAATTCCATTTATAATTCCGTATTCACCTGGATTTGCCACTGCCCCTCTAATTGTAATGGTAGACCTTGGCATTGTCTCTATAACAGAAAAGACCTTAACCATATCGCCATCTTTAAGAGGGAAATTTTTTTCTCCATTTTTTTCAACATCAATCATATCGGACTCAAAAACCGTCCTGAATTTATGCTCCTCTACCCTACGAACCTGCAGCCTCCCTTTAAAGGCAATACTGTTAAGTCCACCTGCCATATTTATAAGGTCAAGGAGTCTTGTCTCACCCTTTAACTCATAGATTGCAGGAATCTTTACATTTCCAGCAATACCTACAATGGGACCAACAGGCGGTATAAATATCACATCCTCCGGCATAAGTCTTACATCGTTGATTTTATCGCCTTTTAAGAGAAAGTCATATATATCAAAATTGACAATTACCTTGCCATTCCTCTTTAATTGTATATCCCTCATAGTGCCTGTCTTGTTTGGACCGCCAGCCTCAAAAAGGGCGTTTATAAGAGTTGAGGGGGATGAGACCGTATATGCCCCTGGACTCTCTGCATTACCTATTACATAGACCCTTATTGCCCTTAAATTTCCCATACTCACATTCATCTCAAACCTTGTATAATATCTGGAGAATTCTTTATATAAAAGCTCCTTTAACTCCTTAAAGGTAAGACCAGTTACACCAAGGACACCAATCTTTGGGAGGCTTATCTTTCCATCTCTGTCAACGATAACACCCCACCCACCCTCTATCATCCCCCAGACTGTTATTTTTATTTCATCACCGGGTCCTAAGACATAGTCTGGTCCCACAGGTATTTTATCTACAGGGGCAAAGGTTGATGGTGGACGGTAGAAAAGCTTATAACCAAATTGCCTTATATCAGTTGATATACCAAATGAGTCTTTCACACCTATTATCTTGAAGGCTTTTTGTATTGCCTCAGACGTCCCAATCAAGAATCCTGCATCAATATCCCCTCCCTCTTTTTTAACAACCCTAATAGGAATTGAGACCTCGCCAGAGGAAAAGACACGTGATATGTGTGAAAATCTAACACCTTCAAACTTCTTTAAAATCTCAAACTTATCTTCCAAAATAGTTATAATTTGTTCTGCTACATACTCCTCAAACTCAGATTTCTTTTCTTCAACTGGAAACGAAGGTGGTGGAGTAGACGACGATGGAGGTTGCTGTGAGGATTGTGGCAGAACCTGTTGTGGCGGTAACTGTTCCTTCATAGATGGATATGATAAGCCGTCCTTTGATTGCCCTTTAATCATTTTCATCACCTCATCAATCTGCTGGGCAGCTGCCATTGGCAGCCCAACCTGCTGGGCAAATGAATCTCCGGCAAAAATCACTGTGAGCCATAAAATCATAGAAAATTTTAGCTTCAATTTAAGATTACCTCCTTTATTAATATGTCGGACTTACTTAATCCCTTTGTCCTTAAATCTCTCCCTCTCTCCCTTAATATATTCCATAAAAAATACAGTAAATATTGAGAGAAATAATCCTGTAACCCCTGCAATCATCACCATCTGCCTCCTCTTCGGTTTTATCCTATTTTCTGGCGGTATTGCCTTATCAATCACCTGTACTGTTGCAGCATCCCTCGCCTCGTCAAGCCTTGCCGCCTCATATTGTTTCAGCAAAATTTCATAAAGGGTCTCGTGATACTTAAATTCCCTCATCTTTCTTATATATTCAGTGCCGAGTGATGGCATTATATCTGTTGATATGAGGGGGTCTGGATTATGCCCACTGCCTTTGACACTTAGATTGCCGAGCTGTTCCCTCAACCCTTTGATTTCCTCTTCTGCTTTCTGGGTATCTGGATTTCTGGGAGTTGCATATGTTTTCATTACTTTAAGCTCTACTTCTTTTGCAGCAATAAATGCTCTTAAGTTGGCAATCCCTTCTAACACTGCTTTGGACTGCTCATCCATCTTAAAAACACCTGTCCTCTCCTGAAACCCCTTAATAGATTCCTCAGATTTTATGAGGGATTCCTTCGCATCCTTCAACTGCTCTTCAAAAAATAGCCTCCTCTGTGCTGCTTCCGTAACTGCAAATCCTCTGTTAAAGTTCTTTAATTCATCCACAAAGGCATTGGCTATGTCAGCCGCCATCTTTGGATCTTTATTCTCAATACCAATCGTCATAATGCCGCTCTTTTTGTCATCCTTTGCCTTGAGAGCACCTGCCAAAGAAATCCTTGCATCTTCATGTGTTTTAGCCTTATAAAGTTCTATTAATTTGAATTTATCAATTATGTGGTCAAGGATATTTCTGGACTTTAGTACTTCAATATAGAAGTCATTAGGTGTTTTTATACCTGCAGTACTTCCAACAATAGCTCCCAATCCCCCTAATTGACTCATTATCTGGGATGCCATACTTGAGCTTGCTCCTTGCGGCGGGAGTATCTTCGTTTCAGCCATATAAATAGGCGGCATATAAAGGCTGATAACTGCAGTCGTTACAGCTGTCAAAAGTGTAATGCCAATAATAAGCCACTTACGTCTTGCAATGACAATAAAATAGTCTATTAAATTTATTTCATCATCAAGCTGCTGTCTTTCTTCCATCACGCCTCCCCCAAACATTATTTACTTAATATTATTAAAATATCAGAATGATTAAGATAAGTAAATAAAAATTGTCTGCGCAGGACAAATCAATTTTCCACTATCTGTGTCCCAACACCTTCGTCAGTGAATATTTCAAGGAGTATTGCATGCTTTACCCTTCCGTCTATTATGTGGGTTTTCTTGACTCCTGACTCAAGTGCATCAAGACAGCATTTAACCTTTGGAAGCATTCCGCCCCTGATGACACTTTTTTTTATCAGATAATCAATCTCTTTTTTATTAAGAGTGGATAAGAGAGAGCCATCCTTCCCCTTTACCCCCTCTTCATCTGTCAGTAATACAAGCTTCTCTGCCTTGAGGCTACCTGCTATCTCACCTGCTACAAAGTCTGCATTAATATTATATGTCTCCCCATTTTCACCTACACCAACAGGTGCTATAACAGGAATGAATCCACCTTCATCAAGGGTATTAAGGACACCTGCATTTATTGACTCAACCTCTCCAACCATGCCGATATCTATTATCTCAGGTCTATCCGTCTCAGGGGATGATTTTACAACCTTGTATTTTTTAGCCTTTATCAGTTCACCATCTTTGCCACTCAAACCCACTGCCTTTCCCCCATGCCTGTTGATAAGAGAGACAATCTCCTTATTTACCTTTCCGACAAGAACCATCTCCACTACATCAATAGTCTCTTCATCTGTAACCCTTAAGCCCTCTACAAAGTGGGATTTTTTACCCATCTTCTCAAGGGTCTTCCCAATCTGTGGACCGCCGCCATGAACTATCACAGGATTGATGCCTATATATTTTAAGAGTATTACATCAAGGGCAAAGCTTTTCTTCAATTCCTCTGCCACCATTGCACTTCCCCCATATTTTATTACAATAGTCTTTTTATAAAGATTTTTTATATAAGGCAGAGCCTCAAGAAGCACATCCGCCTTTTTGATTAATTTCTCCATTTCTCTATTAGATTTTTCTTTGGTCATATCATTTAAATTTGAAATTTGAGATTTGGGATTTGGGATTTTATAAGATATATCTGCTCAAATCCTCATCCTTAATTACATCCTGAAGCCTTTCTCTTACATATTTTGCATCTATTGTAAATTTTTTCTCCTTCTGGTCAGGTGCGCTGAAGGATATATCGTCTAATAGTCTCTCCATTATGGTATGGAGCCTCCTTGCACCTATGTTCTCCATCCTATTATTTACCAGCGCCGCTATTGATGATATTTCTGCAATCGCATCTTCAACAAAATTTATCTCTACGCCCTCTGTTTTTAAAAGCTCCACATACTGCTTTATCAAGGCATTCTGAGGCTCTGTGAGTATTCTTATAAACTCTTCCTTACCGAGTGAATCCAGTTCAACCCTTATTGGAAACCTTCCCTGAAGTTCAGGAATTAAATCAGACGGCTTTGATACATGGAATGCACCTGCCGCAATAAACAGAATATGGTCAGTCCTTACTGCACCGTATTTTGTGCTTACTGTAGAACCCTCCACTATAGGAAGCAAATCCCTCTGGACACCTTCCCTTGATACATCAGGGCCATGACCTGATTCTCTGCCTGCAACTTTATCTATCTCATCAATGAAGATTATTCCTGACTGCTCTACCCTGTTAATCGCATCTTTCATAACCTTATCCATATCTATGAGTTTCTGCGCCTCTTCTTGTGTCAGTATTACAAGCGCCTCCGATACTTTTACCTTTCTCCTCTTCTTCTTTTGAGGCATCATACTCCCAAGCATATCTTTTATATTTATATCAAGGTCTTCAATACCTGTATTTGAAACTACCTCTATCATAGGCAATAGCCTCTGCTCTATCTCCAATTCAACAGACCTTTCGTCCAGTTTTCCTTCCCTCAAATATTTTCTAAACTTTTCTCTTGTCTCCTGATATTGTTTCTGCCCCAATTCATCCATCTCCACTTTTTCATCTGCCCCTCTTTTAACTGAGGGCGGCGGCGGCAAAAGAAGGTCAAGAAGCCTCTCCTCTGCATTTACCTTTGCCATTTCGCTGACTTCCGATGTCCTTTCCTCCCTGACCATATTTTTTGAAACCTCTGTCAGGTCTCTGACCATAGACTCAACATCCCTTCCGACATAACCAACCTCTGTGTATTTTGACGCCTCCACTTTGATAAAGGGGGAATTGGTAAGCCTTGCGAGCCTTCTTGCAATTTCTGTCTTTCCAACACCAGTAGGACCTATCATTATTATGTTCTTCGGAGCTACCTCTTCCTTGAGTTCAGGAGATAACTGCTGTCTCCTCCATCGGTTTCTCAATGCAATGGCGACAGACCTCTTTGCACTCTTCTGCCCTATAATGTATTTATCCAGTTCACTAACTATCCTCTTAGGGGTCAGTTGCGCATCTTTGTCCAATATCTTTTCTACTGGTTTTTCTTCTAATTTTTTAGCCAATACTTCCATTAAAGTTCCTCAATAACTATATTATCATTTGTATAGATACATAAAGATGCGGCTATCTTCATTGCCTCTTCTGCAATCCTCTTTGCATCTAAATTTGAATGCATAGATAACGCCTTTGCAGCGGCCTGTGCATAGGCACCTCCAGAGCCTATACCAACAACACCATCATCAGGCTCTATAACATCCCCTGTCCCTGATATAATAAAGGAAGAATCCTTATCGGCAACTGCAAGAAGTGCCTCAAGTCTCCTCAATACCTTATCCGTCCTCCAGTCCTTCGCAAGCTCAACCGCCGCCCTTGTTATATTACCGTTAAATTTTTCCAGCTTTTCTTCGAATTTTGTAAAGAGTGTAAAGGCATCCGCAGCAGCGCCAGCAAAACCGGCAATTATCTTATCATTATAAAGCCTTCTCACCTTCTTTGCCTTGTGCTTTATGACAGTGTTGCCGAAGGTCACCTGCCCATCACCGGCAACGACCACCTTGCCGTTATGTCTTATAAGTAATATTGTAGTTGCGTGAAACATAATTTTAAAAGTTAAGGAGTTGTGGAGTTAAGGAGTTTTAGAGTTATTTAGATAATTCATAAAGCCCTGAATCATCATTGATACCTCTTCAACTTTATTAAATATTACTTCAAAATCTTCCTGACTGATATAATTCTGGTCTAATACCACATAGAGGTGACACTGAACCTCTGCCGCTGATCCATGAGCTATATTTAAAAAGTTTACAAACTCTTTTTTGCTACGCCTTCCAAATCCCTCTGCTATATTAGCCATTATTGAAACAGATGCCCTCCTAATCTGATTTCTCAAAAAGAAATCTTTGGAAAAAGATGCGTTCTTTGTAATATTGTATAAATCTTTATTTACCTCTCTTGCCTTTTGCCATGACTGAATATCTTCAAATCTTTCTATCTTTGCCACTTCTTAACTCCCTAACTCCTCAACTCTTTAACTCATCTTATGCCTTCGGATGCGCCTTGTCATACACCTTCATCAGCTGGTCAAGATTTATATGGGTGTATTTTTGTGTAGTTGACAGGTTTGAATGACCAAGAAGTTCCTGAATTACTCTTAAATCAGCACCCCCTTCTAAAAGATGAGTTGCAAATGTATGCCTCAAAGAATGCGGGCTTATATGCCTCTTAATCGCTCCTCGTCTTGCGTACTTATCAACAATATTCCAACCACTCCTCGCTGTCAACCTTTTTCCTCTCTGATTTAAAAAGAGCGCTTGACTATCTTGCATCTTGCTTCCTGCATCTTGCTTCTTGTTTATGTATTCTCTTATTGCATCACATGCCTTACTCCCAAGAGGAACTATCCTCTCCTTCCTCCCCTTCCCCAGCACCCTTACATATCCCTTCTCTAAATCCACATCAGTTACATTTAAAGAAACAAGCTCACTTATTCTTATACCAGCACCGTAAAGTGTCTCAAGTATTGCCTTATCACGCAAACCTGATAATGTTTTTGTATCAGGCGTGTCCATTAACCTAAATGCTTCATCTATTGGCAAAAATGACGGGAGTTTCTTTGCCTGTTTTGGTGTAGCCACCACTCTTGCAGGATTTTTTTTCAGATAACCTTCACGGCAGAGATATTTAAAAAATGTCCTCAATGTTGACAGCTTCCTTGCTATTGAACTATTGCAATTCTCTTTTTTATGAAGACTGCCTAAGAATGTCCTTATAACCACATTATCTATCTTTTTTATATCAATAGCAGTTTCATCTTCGGCAGGACATAAATTTGTATCCTTTAAAAATCTTTCAAACTGCTCCATATCAATAGAATAATTTCTTAGGGTATGTACTGATACATTCTTCTCCACCTTAAGATATTTCTTAAACTGGTCAATATATTGGTTCATATATAAACCCCGTTTTACCTCTTCATCACATACACTGCTGTTGCCTCCGTCCACTCTGTCGGCTCCATCTGATTAAGCCTCTTTACCAAATCGCTTATCATGCCTGTTGATTTTGCATCATATATTTTAAAAAGCCCTTCCTGAAATCCTAATGAGATTATATCTTCTTTATTTTTCGTTGCTATTATTTTAATCCTCTCCTCCGCTATAAGTTTGTCATAATTTGGAAGGAAATTTGCCTGTAATTTTATCTTACTTCCATCGGCAGGAAACTGATATGCCTTCCCGCCTTTAACACTGTTATCTGAATCTATTGAGTTTGGCAAGAGGAGGGTTACCGAGCCATCAGCAGCAACAGAAAAAATATAAACATAGCAATCACTATTTGCCTGATAAAAAATTTTTACCTCATCACCTTCTTTTAAGTCTGTCTTTGAAAGGGATAATTTTACAGAAAGCCCCTGACCTTTTTCCGGATAAACAGGTTCAATAAGTGCCTTAAGTTTAACCTTATAAAGATTCCTGTCTTTTTCATCCCACCCTTCCTTAATAATCTCTATCTTATCTATCTTTCCCCTTACTGCTGTGTATATTAAATCCTCTGCAATCTGATAGTTTGATACAAGTGTATGTGCCTTTATAAATGCCCCAACCGCCTGTTCAACTGCCTTATTTTGAGCATCCCTCTTTGCCCTCTCTTTTACCTCTTTTGGCATTTCAATCTCGCCGAGATATGCCTCCCCATCAGCCTCCATCCAGACTTGTCCCTGAATGCCTTTATCAGGGGCAGGTTTTTCAGAGGCAAAAGATACAGTGGAAATATCTGTAATTAATAGAAAAAGTATTGTTATTACAATTTTATTCATTTTACACTCAATGTTTTCAGGTCGCCTCTTCCAAAATCAGATTTTCAGTAGAAAGGTTGAAGATGTCTTCCAGTTTATATCGCTCTGCCGCCCCTATAATCTCAAGACCAACAACCTTTCCATCTTCATCAATATCAAGATTTATGCCTTCCTCTATTTCTTTGGTATGAGAAACTTTTTTTTCTTGAATTCTGATGTAAAGTGCATCAACCTCTTTATCGTATTCAATCTTCATTGTCCCTCCTATTTGTTCTTGTCAATAACAGTGATTACGATTATTTTATCAACTTCCTGTTTAAAGGTAACCTTGAGCCATTTATTGCCAATATGCTTAAAAGCATTTTTTCTGCCTTTTGTAGAATCTTCAATATCTTCATGGTAGAGAATTGTATCCTTAATTTCATCTTCGGCAACCTCCCTCCACTTCATTTGCCTTCTGGTATGTCTACTAAAGTATATCTTCATCTCCTCAAACACAAACTTTCCCTTTCAGTTTCTCAACATCAGGGCTTATGCTCGGGCTCTGTTGGACATTCAATTGTTTTGCCTCATCTTCAACCAATGGCTTTTCGCTATCGTAATTCTTTCTTGCTCCTTCCCCTCGCATCTTTTCTATAATCTTTTGTCTGATTTCTGAAGATAAATCACTTCCATAAAACCTCTCAAAGACAGCAATTTTAATATCCTGCTCCGATGCATCATGGTTTTGATTTAATAACGATGTGATTACCAATCTCCTCGCTGTTTCATCCATATCAAAACCCATCCTGAGCCGCTCCTCACCGCTCTTTTCCATGAGCATCTTAAAAAATCGTTCTTCTATTGCAGGATGCGTGTCCTTCATTCCCTTGCCTTCCTATAAATTTCTTCAATACCTAAATAATTCACCCATTGTTTTATATAATTCATATCAATATCCTTTACGAATTTAAACAGATTTTTTACATCACCCAATTGCAATTCCGACATGGTTTCCTTTGCCCAGTATAATTTTGAGAGGATTAAATCCTCCGGCGCTGTAATATAAAGCTCCACATTTTCAAAGATTATCTTTTTTCTTCGTTTAAATTCTTCCATGCGATATTGATTATTTTTACGAATGATAAAATCTATTTTAAGAACAGAATGGTAATGAATTATATTGAAGAGCCTTTCTGTTTTTATCGCTGCTAAAACCATGTCTTTATCTATATAAAAGTCCTTTTCGAAAATGTTATACACCCTGTCTGTATCAGCCTCTTTTAATTCTATAACAATATCTATACCTCTTGTCATCCTCGGCACGGTATAAAAGTTTGTCGCAATCGAGCCTGTAAACATATAGGAGATTCCTGCTTCGTCAAGCCGTCTGGCTATTTCTTTGATAATATCTGATTCAGAAATCATTGGTCTATTTAGCCTTCTCTATTATTCTCCTATCTGGTTACATCATACAACAGAGGGTGTCAATTTTACCCATGCTTATTTATCAGCTTCAATAAAAACCAACTCTCCCTTATTCACATCAGCATCCACTATAATCTTATCCCCTTCTTTAAATTCACCCTGAAGCATCTATAGTATTTTTAAACATTCACCAATTCCATTTCATTCTGGATAATAATCTTAGGGGCAGGATTTTCGGAGGGAACAGGCAGCCCTTTTTCTTTTAATAGATTAATATGCTCTATCATCCCCCACTTTGCCTTATACAGGCAATCCTCAATAGAATGCCCTATGCCTGTAAATCCCTCTAACTCCGGAGAGTAAAATCCAAAGTAATCAGGCTCTTCAGTTGCCTCTATTATTAAAGAGTATTTTAATTCAATCATTTTCTCCTCCTATCTCTTTATTCCTGCTGCCTTCAGTATAGCATGACAGGTACCCGTTGGAACTTCCTTTGACCCATGATAATCCACCCTCACTAACTTGTCCCATCCATGTTTTCCATAGTATCTTACAGACCCCTTCTCTTTTATAATCCTGAATCCATTACCTTCTAATAATCTTACCAATTCGCTGAATTTCATGTAATGACTCTAACTTTTCTTAAACACCATCTCTCCCCTCTCAACATTTGCATCTACTATAATCTTATCCCCTTCTTTAAATTCACCCTGAAGTATTTTAAGTGCGAGATGGTCCTGAATATTTTTCTGTAAAGCCCTTTTTAATGGCCTTGCACCGTAAACAGGGTCATAACCAAGTTTTGAGAGAAGCTCCTTTGCCTTATCTGTAAGCTCAATATCAATATTCCTCTCCCCTAATCTCTTTTTAAATCTTAACAGTTGTATATCAATAATCTTTTTTATTTGTCCAATGTTTAGATTATGAAAAATTATTATATCATCAATACGGTTTAAAAACTCAGGTCTGAACTGCCTGCGCAGCTCATCCATAACTCTCTGCTGCATCTCCTGATATTCCCCGTCCTCTCGCAGTTTAGCAACATACTCCTCAGTGTCGGGGTCAAGTCCTTCTATTTTTTCTATCGTTAATCTCCTCTCTCCCATCTCCTGAACAAGATGACTTGCTATATTTGATGTCATTATAACAACAGTATTTTTAAAATCCACAGTCCTTCCATGCCCGTCTGTCAGCCTTCCGTCATCAAGTATCTGGAGGAGTATATTAAAAACATCCTGATGCGCCTTTTCTATTTCATCAAAGAGTATGACAGAATATGGTCTTCTCCTAATTGCCTCTGTCAACTGCCCCCCTTCCTCATAGCCAACATAACCCGGCGGTGCGCCGATAAGTCGGGATACTGTATGCTTCTCCATATATTCTGACATATCTATCCTAACCATAGACTGCTCATTGTCAAAGAGAAATTCTGCCAATGCCCTCGCAAGCTCTGTCTTTCCAACACCTGTGGGACCCATAAATATAAAAGAGCCGATTGGACGATTTAAGTCTTGTAAACCTGCCCTCGCCCTCCTCACCGCATCGGAGACAGCCCTTATAGCCTCATCCTGCCCGATTACCCTCTGTTTCAGCCTCTCTTCCATCTTCACTAATTTTTGAACCTCACCCTCTAACATCTTTGCAACAGGGATGCCTGTCCATTTTGCAACCACCTCTGCTATGTCTTCGGCATCAACTTCCTCTTTGAGCATCTTTTTATCTCTCTGAAGCTCTGATAGTTTCTTATTTTCATTCTCCAAATCCTTTTGCAGCTGTAATAGTGTCCCATATCTAATCTCCGCTACCCTTCCCAAATCACCCCTTCTCTCTGCCGACTGTTCTTCTAATTTTGCCTTTTCAATCTGCTCTTTAATTGACCTTATCTTCTGTATTGTCTCCTTTTCACCTTTCCAGTGGAGCTTCATCTTATTGATATTTTCTTTAAAATCTGACAGCTCTTTTTCAATTTTTTTAAGTCTTTCCCTTGACGCCTCATCAGACTCCTTTTTAAGTGCCTCCCTCTCAATCTCAAGCTGCATAATCTTCCTCTCAATCTCATCAATCTCTGTTGGGAGAGAGTCTATCTCAATTCTTAATCGGGATGCAGACTCATCAATCAAATCAATCGCCTTATCAGGGAGGAATCTGTCTGTGATATATCTATGTGATAGTGTTGCCGCCGCTACAATTGCTGAATCCTGTATCCTCACACCGTGATGAACCTCATATTTTTCCTTAAGCCCCCTTAAAATTGCTATTGTATCCTCTACTGTAGGCTGACCTACATATATAGGCTGAAATCTCCTCTCAAGTGCCGCATCCTTTTCTATATGTTTTCTATATTCATTTAGTGTTGTAGCACCCACACAGCGCAGTTCTCCCCTTGCGAGTGCGGGCTTAAGCATATTTGATGCATCCATCGCACCCTCTGCCGCACCAGCACCAACAAGTGTATGAAGCTCATCAATAAAGAGCATCACAGCACCATCGGATTCAGCTATTTCTTTAAGCACCGCCTTAAGCCTGTCTTCAAACTCACCCCTGTATTTTGAGCCTGCAATAAGTGCTGCAATATCAAGTGCCACAAGCCTCTTGTTTTTCAGTGTCTCAGGGACATCACCGCTGATGATTCTCTGAGCCAGTCCTTCTACAATTGCAGTCTTTCCAACACCCGGCTCACCAATCAACACAGGATTATTCTTTGTCCTCCTTGAAAGAACCTGCACAACCCTCCGTATCTCATCATCCCTTCCAATAACAGGGTCAAGCTTCCCCTTTCTCGCCAAATCTGTTAAGTCCCTGCTGTATCTTGACAAAGCCTGATATTTATCCTCCGGTGTCTGGTCTGTCACCCTCTGCGTTCCCCGAATATCTATCAGAACCTTAAATATATTGTCTTTTGTAATACCTGCTGAAGAAAGAAGCCTTGAAGATACACCCCCCTTTTCATCTGCAATAGCTATCAGGAGATGTTCTGTGCTGACATATTCATCCTTTAATCTCTCCGCCTCTTTAAAGGCATTTGTAAAAATCTGATTCAGTCTTGGTGTTATAAATGCCTGCCCCATTGCACCGCCGCTGACCTTCGGGATTTTCTTTAACTCATCATCAATTTTTTTGAGTAGTTCTGCGGGATTTGCACCGAGCTTCTTTATAATAGGCTGGACTATTCCATCACTCTGGGAAATAAGGGCGTAGAGGAGATGTTCCACATCAACCGCCTGATGCTCATGCTTCTCAGCAACACTTTGCGACTCCTGCACAGCCTCTTGTGCCTTTAAAGTAAAACGGTCAAAACTAATCATAAACTAACCCTATCTTAGGTTTCATGCAACCTGAAGGCTTAATCCCTCAATCCTCGATGTCCTCAGACTTTTAACCTTCACATATACTATTGGCTGTCCCGCTTCCTTATTAGCCTCAGCAAGTTCCATATTTTTCTGTGCAAGTTCTTTGTCATACTCAGGAACCAACACAATCATAGCATTGTCTGGAATTTTATCTTCTATCTCAGGATGTTCAAGAAGATATAATTCAAATTCAGTAGAAAGCTGCTGATTCTTTCTGAATAATTCTTCTCTTGTCATGATTTTACCCTCCCTAAATATCTATCTTTATATCTTTCCCAATTTTCATTTATATCTCTATCAGCTAAGGTTAGTGCCTCATTTAAGTCCACCACACCCATAAATATCTTCTCTTTACTGCCGTCAGGATTTATCAAATCTTTGTGGGCATAACCATGTGCTGTGTCATATCTCACAACCGGCATCCATTTATTCTCCAGCAAAATTTCATACTGAACGACAAACCCAGATATTTTACCTTTTTCTGTTAAATGCTCATGCCTTTTTCTATCCATGTCCGAAAGCATAAAAATATAAGTCTTTTTCTTCATTAATATTTATTGTCTATTTATTTAAGAATTAGAAACTGACAGCCTCCTGTGCCTTTAATGTAAAACGGTCAAAACGAATCATAACTGCTAAACATTTACCACAGAGTTTCACAGACCAAAATACTTCTTCTTAAATTGAAGTCTGTGCCAGTCAGTGGCTAAATATTTATTCTACTTCACCGGTTTCTCAATCTCCATGAAGATATTGCCC
>DNJG01000109.1:19095-34371 GCA_003489165.1 Nitrospinota bacterium
ACAAACGCCCCATCAACTGCAGAGAATTCCTTTATTGTCTCTCTCAGGGCGGGGTCCATTATATTCCTCTCTTCTTCCGGGTAGCCCTGAAACGGGTTTATTATCATCTGTCTTGATAACTGCAAGACCTTTTCATGGTCTCCAATTACAAATATAGTCCCGACAGGCTTCCCCTCCCTCCCCTGACTTGCCAGTTCCAGTGATAGATTTAATACTGCTTCAAACACCTCAGGCTTTAAATTTTCGGCAATATCAGAAACACTGCTGGACGCCAGTATCTCAAACTCCCTGCCTATATCAACTACAATAATACTGTCAAAAGAGCCGATTTTGTGCGTTCCTGTAACAAATACAATCTTATCCTCGTCCTTAACTATTCCTGAAAATAACCCTTTCATGGCAGCAATCTTTATAAGACCAATACGGCTGAATTCTACACTCGGTATATCTATTATATTTTTTTCAATGCCGACATGCTTATGAAGTGTATCCTCATTCTTTGTTATAAATACAAACTCATCTTTCTTAGAAAGTTCCTTTAAAAGCTTATAGTCATTTATCAAATCTGCATATAAGAATATCCTTTTTGCATTTATCCTGGACGCAATATCCCCGGCAGATTCAAGGAATATCTTATTCAGTGCCTGCTGTGACTTGTTTTTTTTAATTTTAACCTTCTGTTCAGCCATATTAAACCTCTACCCTTCTTTTAACCCCTGGGATTATCCTTATATAAAGGCCTCACCTTTGATTTATCTTTGATAATATAACTCTCGTCCAGTGCAAGGAATAGGTCTGCCGTCTCCTTCATAATCTCAGATACTGTCTCCGGATACCCCCACAACTCTGTCTTACAGCCCCTTGACTTTAAATACCAGAGAAGGGGGAGATAGTCCTTATCCCCTCCGACCATTATTACAACATCAAGTTTATCCGCCAGTGTTACAGCATCCATTATAAGGAGACTATCGGCATTCTTCAAGGGCTGTTTTATCTCTCCTCCAAGCCCGTTCCAGAACTTCTTAAAATCATCTGAAATCTCCTTATACTGAGGCTTATAATATATGATTCTGGTAATCTCCCTTTCACCAATAGCCTTGAGTATTTTATTATAGTCTGTCCTCCCCCCGTATATGTTGTAACCTGACAATTCAATATTCTCGGCATCTACAAATATGCCGATCTTCTGTGATACAAGATATTTTGCCATTATATATCCTCCAAAAAAAGTTAATAAGTTAAGGAGTTGAGGAGTAAAAAACTCTTTAATTCCTTAACTCTTACATCCAATGCCTGAATCTGAAACAAAACTTCTCAAACAATTTCTCCTTTAACGGCCTCTCCTTCCACTTATCCAGTTCTATTTTACTGCAATCCTTTAAATCATCTATAAATACTCTCTTAACCTTTTCTCCAAATTCCCTTCCATAGATAATTGCATTCACCTCCAAATCATAAAGGTAGCTCCTATGGTCCATATTATATGAACCTATGGTGCTCCATATGCCGTCAATGACTGCCGTCTTTGAGTGAAGAACCTTCCCTTCCCTCTCATATATCTTTACACCTTGGGAGAGGAGTCTTGAATAAAGAGACCTGCTTGCATATTGAACAACCTTCACATCAGATACGCCGGGCAGGATGAGGACTATCTCAACCCCTCTCTTGCATGCATTCCAAATTGCCCTTAAGATTCCTCTGTCAGGGATAAAATAGGCATTTGTAAGGTATATACTCTCTTTTGCGTTTTTTATAGCATTAATATATGCCTTCTTTATTGCCTTCCTGTTTCTTATCTCCCTGCTCCCAACAATCTGAACAGGAGTATCACCCGACTCCTCTAAATATGGAAAATATTTCCTTTCGCCCGATGACTTCTTCCATGTTGACAAAAACAATCGTTGAAGTTCTCGGACAGCAGGACCTTCTATTTTTATATGGGTATCTCTCCAACCCTTACCACCTTCGGAAGGGTCTGAATAATCATCGGCAATATTTATACCCCCTGTAAAACCAACCCTGCCGTCAACTACGAGTATCTTCCTGTGATTTCTCCTCAGCCACCGCCACCCCTTTTTCCATGGGGCAATTGGATTATACTCCATTATATTTATACCACGACTCTGGAGAAATTGTAAAAAATCCTCACCGCAATCCAGTGAGCCAAGTGAATCATATATAATATTAACCTCAACACCTTCTGAAGACTTTTTAGCAAGTATCTCTCCAAATCTCCATCCTGTCCTGTCGCTTCTCAGCATATAGGTCTCAAGGTTTATTGTGGAAGACGCACCTTCAATTGCACTAATCATTGAGGGGAATGCCTCTTTACCATCTTTAAGGAGAGTTACCCTGTTTCCATTTATAATATGCTGATTCCCTAATCCACCCCCTTTCTTCAGTTTCATAAACCTTTAAACACGAATTGCACGAATATACAAATTTCACGAATAAAAATTAATCCAAAATTCTAATTACTGGATATTTGAATTGAACTTTATTTATAACTGTTTATATTCATTTGTGTAATTCGTCCATTTGTGTCATTCGTGTTCAAGTCCTTATTTTTAACACACTGGATATTTCCCCTCTGACAGTTCTGTGCAAAAATGGGCTATATTTTTTAGTTCATTATTTATAATATCCTCTGCCTTCTTTGACGCAGAACTGAATGAAACTCCCTTTTCAAGTATAAGATGGGCAGAGGCAATCTTAGGATGGTCTATCGGAATACCTATCTGGCTGCATAGCCATACATAGACCTCTTTAATACCTTTTACCTCTCTGTATATTTCACTTGCTATCCTGTGTGTCAGGATATTGTATATCTTCCCCACATGACTAACAGGGTTTTTCCCTGCCGCAGCCTCCGTCCCCATTGGCCTGTTCAGTGCAATGACGCCATTTACCCTGTTCCCCCTCCCTATCTGGCCTGAATCTGCATCCTCGGCTGATGTACCCAGAAGTGATAAATAAACCCCTTCCATTCCCCTGCCCTTTTTATCAAGGTTATTCAAATATATATTTACCTTTCCATTTGGGAAAAACCTCTTTGCAAATTCATTTATCGCCTCCAGTGTCTCATCCTTTCTCTTAAAATAATTATCTTCACTGTCTATATATTTGCAGATAAAAGGCATTGCAATAGTCATGTGTAATTCTTTATCGTTCCTAAACCCCATAACCTTAATATCCTCACCTGTATCAGGAAATATTCTCTTAAACTCATTTGAATTGAGATAATTCTCTGTCTGAAGCACTGCCTTTTCTGTCTCACTTAAAGGGGCATAACCTACCGCCGCTGATGTGTCATTTGCAGCCCTTACATCACCCTTTGTTTTAAAGATTCCAGTCAGTTCCTCCGAGCCCGGAAATAAGACAACACGATAATTTACATGCCTGTCAGGGTCTACAAAACGGAGATTTTTCTTAATCCATTCCTTTGCTGCACTTATTGCTATAGCATCCACATCTATCTTCTTGCCGCCCGCTTCCCTTGTAGCCCTGTCGCCTATGATTAATTCCATCGGCTTTGTCATCTCGCCGCCGCCGAATCCCTTGCTTACACCACCTGCAACTAAAAGCCCCTTATCCACATTGTGGTGCATAATATCACCGAAGGTTTTAATATATCCACGGCTCAGGGCAACAGAGATTCCATCCATAACCGCATCACATATATAGTCAGGATGACCTATTCCCTTTCTCTCCACAATCTCAATCCGCTGTTCGGAGACAGGTGTATTCTTGAGACTCTCAACAACTATGTTTCGCATATACAGAAGAACAAAGACTTAAACACGAATGGCACTAATGGACGAATTACACGAATTAATAAAGCAAAATAATTTAGTTTTTATTCGTGCCATTCGTATATTTGTGTAATCAGGTAACAGACTATTCCCCTATCATTTATTCATCTTTGGATGTTTTTTCTCATATTCTTTAAGAGTCCAAAGAGCATATCCAACCATAATGATTACTCCTATGACTATAACTACAACGGCTTCCATTATTCTTCACCCCCTCTTTTTATGATAAAAGCAATAATCCATAATGTTGTCCCTGTAAAGAACACGAAGGAAGCACCTGTAAAAGCTTTTTGTTCTATTAACATCGTTATAACAGAGGCAATAATAAGACCGATTGACAGATCCTTTATGCTTTCTACTATTAAATCTCTCATTGTTAGTAACTATATATCTTTTGAGGCTAAAAATCAATATGACTAAAACTGTATATTTATTGTTAATATTATTGACTTTTACAGAAATCTGTATAAGACTGAAATACAAATTAAAAAAAATGGAGGGATTTTTATGGCATGGCAAGATGACTTTCAGATGAAAAGAGGTCCTGGGGGGCAGTATGAAATGCCTCAGTTTAAGCTCCCAAAGATAAATCTGCCCAAGTTAAAATTATCGGCATCTCTTATAATACTTGGCATTGTAATCCTGTGGTTTGTATTCGGAGGATATTACATTGTAGAGCCCGATGAGAAAGGGGTTGTCTTAAGATTTGGCAGTTATGTCAGGACTACAGACCCAGGATTTCACTTGAAATTTCCACCGCCTATAGAGAGGGTCTATACACCAAAGGTAACAGAGGTCAAGAGAACAGAGGTGGGGTTCAGGATTGAAGATCCGGGACCACCGGCAAGATACAGGGATGCCCTTGAGGAATCCCTCATGCTGACAGGAGATGAAAATATAATTGACCTTGATGTCGTCGCACAATATAAGATTATTGACCCTGTCAAGTATCTGTTTAATGTAAGGGGACCATCAGCCACTGTAAAGGCTGCTGCCGAGGCTGCAATAAGGGAGATTATAGGCAAATACAAGATAGATGAGGCACTGACCGAAGGCAAATTTATGATTCAGGAGGAAACGAGGGCTTTGCTCCAGAAGATATTGGACAGATACGACTCAGGTCTTCAGATAATAGCCTTCCAGCTTCAGGATGTTCATCCACCCCAACAGGTCAGGGATTCATTTAAGGATGTAGCCAGTGCAATGGAGGATAAGAATAGATTAATAAATGAGTCTCATGGATATAGAAATTCGGTTATACCCGAAGCGAGGGGAAAGGTATCCCAGATTATAAAAGTGGCACAGGGTTATAAAGAAGAGAGGATAAACCATGCGAAGGGTGATGCAGAAAAGTTTACATCTATATTGCAGGAATACCGCAAGGCAAGGGATGTAACAAGGAAGAGGCTCTACATAGAGACAATGGAAGAAGTTCTCACAGGTATAGATAAATATATTGTTGAGGGAAAATCAGGCGTTCTGCCGCTTTTGCCTCTGGAGACGCTGAAACAAGTTCAGGGCAGGGGTCAGGGAAAGGAGGGAAAATAATGAAAAATATTATGTTAATAGTTATTGGAGCATTGCTGTTCTTTCTGTTTTTCTTAAATCCTTCTTTTATCGTAATGCAGACACAGCAGGTGGTATTGACTCAGCTTGGCAAACCGATAAAGACAATCTATGAGCCCGGACTTTATTTTAAGGTCCCAATGCTTCAGGAGACCCGATACTTTGACAACAGGCTGTTAGATTATGATGCCGCACCTGCCGAAATCCTCACAAAGGATAAAAAGAACCTTGTCGTTGATAACTATGCAAAATGGAGAATAAATGACCCTTTAAAGCTCATGCTGACTGTAAAAGATGAGATAGGTGCACAGGCAAGACTTGATGATATAATTTATTCCGAGCTTAGAATTGAGCTTGGGAAGCATACACTCCATGAGGTATTGTCAGAGACAAGAGGAGAGATTATGGAGACAGTAACAAAAAGGACCAATGAAAAATTTTCTGATTACGGCATAGAGGTGAGGGATGTGAGGATAAAACGTGCCGATTTGCCATCTGAGAATGCAAAGGCAATATACGGCAGGATGCAGGCAGAGAGGGACAGGATTGCAAAACAGTATCGCTCTGAAGGGTCGGAGGAGGCAACAAAGATAAGGGCTGAGACTGACAGAGAGAAGGTTGTGCTTCTGGCAGAGGCATATAAAGAAGAGCAAAAGATAAAGGGAGAGGGGGAGGCGTTGGCTATAAAGATATATGCAGATGCCTTCCAGTCAGACCCTGAATTTTACACTTTCACCCGTTCACTTGAGGCTTATAAAAGGTCTCTCAAAGATAAGACCACAGTCATTTTATCACCCGAATCTGATTTTTTAAAATACATGAAATAGAGGGGGCAAGGGTTAGCCGTAAAGGTTGTTTTACAACTATAAAAGTTATCCCTTTTTTGCCTCTGCCTCGGTCTCTGATTCATCTATTTTTGCTGTAGTCTCAACCTCATCCTGTATCTCTTTTGATGCCTTCCTGAAATTCCTTATACCCTTCCCCAATCCTGCACCAATTTCGGGGAGTTTACCTGCACCAAAAATTATCAGAATGATAACCAGAATAACTATCAACTCAGGCATTCCAATTCCAAACATAAAATCTCCTTTTTACAATTGACTGTTAAATAATTATAACTCTTCAATCTTCAATCGTCAATCTTTATGTCGTGTCAAATTCTTCAGTCTTCATCCTTTCAAAAATCTTGTCCACTATCCTCATCAATTCTTTTGCAGTAAATGGTTTATTTATATAATCAAAAGAGCCTAAGTTTATCGCCTCCAGATATGTATCTATATTGCCATAGGCTGTCATCATGATAACATGCTGTTTTGAATCTTTCTTCTTTATCCTCCTGATAAGTTCAATGCCGTCTATCTTATCCATCTTCAGGTCTGTTATAACCAGGTCAAACTTTCTCTTCCGCAGTTCCAACAACGCAGTCTCACCATTGCAGGCGGTCTGTACAAAAAAACCGTCACCTGTAAGTATCTTTGCAAGTCCATCCCTCGTAAAATCCTCGTCATCTACTATTAAAATAGAACCTCTGTCCATAAAACCCATATGATTGAATATTGAATATTGAAAAATGAATATTCCTCGAATCGCCAATCTTCAATAGTCAGTCTTCAATCCTTTTTCACTGGCAGCATCACAGTTATCTCACACCCTTTTCCCTCTTCACTATTGACAGTAATCACGCCATTATGCAGTTCAACAAACCTTTTTGCCACTGCCAGCCCCATTCCCATCCCATCAGCCTTTGTAGAAAAGAATGGTTCAAATATCCTTCCAATATTCTTGCTTGATATACCATGGCCACTATCATAAAATCTTATACCAACAAATTCTCCTCTTGGATTAAGATGCGAGCTTATAGTAACTGCAAATTCCCCTCCATCCGGCATCTCATATATAGAGTTCTCAATAACATTTCTTAAAGACTGTCTTATCCTCCTTACATCTATATAAACTTTTTTCAAATCCTTCTCATAGTTTTTCAATACTTTTATCTTCCCTTTTTTCATCTGGTCTTCAAAGGTGTCTATCACACCGCTGACAACATCTGCTATTACCCATTCTTTTAATTCAAGTTTAACAGGTTTTGAATAATCTAAAAGCTCCTGAATGATGAAGTCCATATCGCCTGTAAAACTTCTCAGGTTTTTTAGTATATCAAGACTCAACCCCTTCCCCTTTGCCTCAAGCTCCAAAAGGTCTATACCTGTAAGTATATTCTGGAGGGGATTTCTGACCTCGTGAGTCACGCCTGCAACTATCTCCCCTAATGTCGCAAGATTCCTTGAACTTTCCATCTGCCTCTCCAATCTCTTTTTCTCTGTTACATCCTTCATGTAATACACAACCTGTTCTATCTTTCCTTTTTTCCCCTTTACAGGGAAAGCCGATACTTCAAATTCAACTAACATCCCATCCTTTCTTTTTCTTATGCATGAATAATTTGCAGGCTCGCCTGTAGTAAATGTCTTTATAACATTGCATCCCTCACACTTACTTCCCCTCTCTTCAAAGGCACTATAGCATCTCTTCCCTATAAAATCTACCGGAGAACTGCCAAAATATTTTGGGACGCTTTTATTAATATCCTGTATTGTAAAATCCTTATCCAATAGGCATATACCGTCTGTTATGGCATCAAATATCGCCTGAAGTTTAAAATTGGAATTTTTTACAATCTCCATCATCCTGTTTTTCTTTGTTACATCCCTGATTACAGACCTTGTCCCGACAGCCTTTCCATTTTTATCATATATAACAGTTGCATTTATGCTTACATCCATCACATCGCCGTTCTTCTTTACAAATTGAAGTTCCAGCCCATTTATTTCTCCGCTTCGGAAAAGCTTCTCCATTGCCTTCTTTCCTACCTTGCTTGACTCCTCAGTCTGGATGTCAAACACAGATTTCCCTATCAACTCCTCTTTTGAATATCCAAGCATCTCTGCCTCTGTCCTGTTGCACTCAATTATTATTCCCTTTTTATTTATTGTATGATACATGTCAGGGGCATTTTCATAGAGATCATAGTGCCTCTTCTCAGATGCAGACAGTTCGTCGTTTAACCTATTAATCTCTTTTAATGCCCTGTCTAATTTTTCTTTTAGTTTCTTCAATTCGGCAGAAGCCTTCTCTTTCATAAAATACCCTTTAAATTTGATTTTGTGTTAAAATATATATCAATGCTTGCATCTCGTCAAGCACCGATAAAAATTTGCCACAGAGGAGAACAATATGCCAGAACTAAGAAAAGACCCGATTGTTGGAAGATGGGTCATTATATCCACAGACAGAGGTAAAAGACCAACAGATTTTACAGTCCCCCCTCCAAAAGAGAACAATAAATTCTGCCCATTCTGCTATGGCAACGAAGACAAAACACCGCATGAAGTCCTTGCATATCGCCCTGACGGCTCAAATGCAAATACCGCAGGATGGAAACTGAGGGTTGTACCGAATAAATTTCCTGCCCTCCAGATAGAAGGGGCACTGGACAAGGCTGGTGAGGGGGTCTTTGACAAGATGAATGGTGTAGGTGCCCACGAGGTAATTATAGAGACCCCTAATCACAAGGCTACACTTGAAAATATGTCGGAAAAGGAGATTGAGGATATATTCTGGGCATTCAGGGACAGGGTCATGGATTTGAGAAAAGACAAGAGATTCAAATATATCCTTATATTCAAAAATCACGGGCAGGAGGCAGGTGCATCCCTTGAACACGCACATTCCCAACTCATAGCCCTTCCGATTATACCAAAGCTTGTCGGAGAGGAGTTAGACGGCTCTTTAAGTCATTATAAATTCAAGGAGAGGTGTATATACTGTGACATTATACGGCAGGAGTTGTCTAACAGGAGCCGTGTAATAAGTGAAAACAGGGATTTTATTACAATAGCACCATTTGCCCCAAGATTCCCCTTTGAGACATGGATACTCCCAAAGGCACATGACTCATCATTTGAAGATGCCCAGAAACATGAGCTTGAATTCCTTTCAGTAATTTTGAAAGATACACTTTTAAGGATGGGGAAGATACTCAATCACCCCCCTTATAACATGGTAATTCATACATCTCCCCTTGCAGAACAACATAACGAATACTACCACTGGCATATAGAGATAATGCCAAAGCTGACGCAGGTGGCAGGTTTTGAGTGGGGGACAGGATTTTATATAAATCCTACATCTCCTGAAACAGCAGCGAAATACCTGAAGGAGGCAGAGATATAATTTTTTGCCACAGACTTGCACTGACTAAAATGCTCATTGTTTCACTGTCTCATGGTTTCATTGTCATTTAACAATGGAATAATGAAGCCATGGAGCAATAGAATAATATATGAAAATCTTATTCGCATCTCCTGAGATAGTCCCTTTTGCAAAGACAGGCGGGCTTGCCGATGTATCAGGGGCATTGCCAAAGGCACTTGAAAAACTTGGTGAAGATGTAACTGCCATAATGCCAAAGTATCAGGCAATAAATGACAAAAAATTTGGCATAGAATACACAGGTAAAAACATACAAGTCCCTATATCAAATAGGATTGAAGAGGCAAAGATTTACAAATCCCAAATCCCAAATCCCAAATCCCAAATCCCGGTATACTTCATAGATAAAAAAGAGTATTACGACAGACCGTATTTATATGGAACCACACAGGGGGATTATCCAGATAATGCAGAGAGGTTTATATTTTTTGATAGGGCTATCCTTGAAACCTGCAAGATATTAGGGCTTAGGCCCGACATTATTCACTGTAATGACTGGCAGACAGGTATGATACCTGTGTATTTAAAGACACTCTACAAAGATGACCAATTTTTTAAAGATATTTCAACCCTTTTCACAGTCCACAATCTCGGCTATCAGGGATTATTCTGGCATCTTGATATGCACCTTACAAACTTAGGATGGGATATATTTAATCCTGACGGGATTGAATTTTATGGAAAGATGAACATACTAAAAGGCGGGCTTGTATATTCAGATATTATAACAACAGTCAGCAAGACCTACAGTGAGGAAATCCAGACAAAAGAGTATGGCTGCGGGCTTGACGGAGTCTTGCATAAAAGAAAAGATGACCTCTATGGAGTCCTGAATGGCATTGACTATGAGGAGTGGAACCCTGCAACAGATAAATATATAACAGCAAAATATTTAAAGGAGAATTTGTCGGGAAAATGGGAGTGCAAGAAAGACCTTCTCAACATCTATGGACTTAAACCCTCAAAAGAACTGCCTGTCCTGAGTGTTATATCCCGCCTGGCTGACCAGAAGGGGTTTGACCTTATAGGGGAGATTATTGATGAATTAATGGAACTTGATATCCAGTTTGTCCTCCTCGGCACCGGAGAAAAGAAATATCATAAATTGTTTGAAGAAATTGGCAAGAAATATCCTTCAAAGGCAGGGATAAAAATAGGCTTTGATAATGCACTCGCTCATAAAATAGAGGCTGGGGCTGATATGTTTCTCATGCCCTCAAGATATGAGCCCTGTGGGCTTAATCAGCTATATAGCCTTAAGTATGGAACCATACCGATTGTGAGGGCAACAGGAGGGCTGAATGATACAGTTGAGAATTATAATCCTCTTACAAAAAGTGGCAATGGTTTTAAATTTGCAGAGTATTCATCAACGAAACTCTTTTCTGCTATCAAAACTGCTGTAGATTTTTATAAAGACAAATTGCAGTGGAATAGATTAATGATGAATGCAATGGGTGAAGACTTCTCGTGGAGCCATTCGGCAAGGGAGTATGTGGAACTTTACCGAAAAGCAATAAATAAAAGAACAAAAACCTAATAAGCCACAGAGACACAGAGTCGCAGAGAAAGACAAAAATAATTAAGGAGAAAGGGAGAAAATGGAGAGATGGAGAAAAGGTAAAATAAAATATTTTTTCTATTCCCCTTTTTCCAAATTTCCCCATTTCTCCCTATTGTTTTCCTCTGTGTCTCCGTGCCTCTGTGGCTAAATATTTTTATTTATATGAGGGCAGTCAAATCAAAATCCTATCGCAGGGGAAGAATAGCCGATATACAAAAGGTCGGTGGGGAAAATTGGCTTGAAATTTTAAGTGAAGTAAGCAGGATTGCAGCACTGACATTAGAATTAGATACAAGGCTCAATCTGATAGTTGAACTAATCGCCAAACAAACAGGGGCAGATGCCTGCTCCATTCTTCTCATGGACGAAGAGAGGGAGAATCTGATATTGAAGGCTACAAAGGGACTGAATTCAATGGCAATCAATAAGGTCATACTCAAGGTTGGAGAGGGCATCACAGGACTGACTGCAAAAGAGATGAAGGTAATTACCTCAAGGAATGCCTTAAATGACCCACGCTCTGTCTATTTTCCCGAAACAGGGGAGGAGAGATTTAAATCTGTCCTATCAGTGCCGATTGTTGATGTAGATAGATGTATTGGGGTTATATATACCCAGACAATAAATGAAAAGGACTACACTGAAAATGACATAAAGTTTCTAACCACAATAGCAAATAACATTACATGGATGATAAAAAATGCCCAGCTGTATGAGAAGGCAAGACAAAAGATATCAGAGTTATCCATCCTTTATGAGATAAGCATGGCAATGCAGACAACTATCAATCTTGATAGACTCCTTAGGATAATATTAAGCTGTATCACTGTTGGGGATGTATTTGGATTTAACATGGCAGCCCTCTTTCTTGTTAATGAGAAAACAAACACCTTGCAGGGAATGATGGGACTTGGACCCGATACAGGTGAAGAAGCAAGGGAAATATGGAGCAAACTGCCAGAGATTACAAACCTCTTTCAATGGCTTACATCTCAGGACGATGTACTCGTAAGAAAAGAGTCCAATTTTAATAAATTCATCAAAAGCATAAGAATACCCCTCACCCATGATGGAGGTGTCCTTGCTTTGACTGTTTTGGAGAAAAAGCCGTTCAATATAAAGGACGCAAGAAATGACCCGATGGTAAATAAGGAACTGTTAGAAAAGTCAGGTGTAAATAGTTTTGCCACAGTTCCCATTATCGCTAAAAATCAGGTGCTTGGTGTTATAGTTGTAAACAATATCTATACAAATAAACCAATTGAAGATGAGGACCTTCAATCACTTGTAAGATTTACAGTTCATGCCGGATGGGCAATTGAAAATGCAAGGCTGTTTTCGCAGTTAAAGGAGGCAAATAAGGAGATTCTGATTGCCGAACAGCAATTGATACAGTCAGAAAGGCTCTCGGCATTAGGACAGCTTGCAGCAGAGCTTGCACATGAAATAAAAAACCCTCTTGTTACAATTGGTGGATTTGCAAGGAGGCTATCAGAAAAGACTGGTTTTACCCATGATGAGAAAAAATATATTGATATAATTATAAGCGAAGTTGAAAGGGTTGAAAAAATTTTAAAAGACATACTTAATTATTCAAGAGTTATAAAACCTACCTTCTCTGATTATAATATAAATACACTTATAGAGGAGGTATTGTCATCTTATGAGGGCATATTCAGTGAGAGCGGTATAGTGGTAAAAAGAGAATTATCTGACAACATTCATCCTTTACATATTGATACCTCTCAAATAAAACAGGTGCTCATCAATATCCTCTATAACGCATCAGAATGTATGACAGGAAAGGGAGGGGCAATAACAATAAAGACTGAACTTCTTAATAGGGAAGATGATGGGGTAACAATAAGTATCAGCGACACAGGGGGAGGAATACCGCCTGAGATATTAGACAATATATTTAACCCCTTTTTTACAACTAAAAATCATGGGACAGGTCTTGGTTTATCCCTGAGCAAAAAAATAATTGAGAACCACGGGGGGACAATCGGCATAGATAACAGAATAGGTGAAGGTGCTACATTTATAATTAATCTACCCGCAAAGCAGGATTCAAGGATTCAAGGGGTCAAGGGGTCAGAATACTAATTTTTATTGACTCTCACCCTATACCCCTTGAATCTCCGAACCCTTAAGGAGGTTATCATGGACAAAAAGAAGATACTTGTAGTTGATGATGAGGAGAATATAAGGATACTCTACAGCGAGGAATTGCGGGATGAGGGTTATGATGTAATTGTAGCTTCAAACGCAGAGGAGGCGGACATAAAAATAAAAGAATCAAGCCCTGATTTGATTACCCTTGACATAAAAATGCCAGGAATGGATGGAATAGATTTCTTGAGAAAAGTAAGAGAACATGATAAAAATATACCTATAGTCATGTGTTCTGCATACAGCGACTATAAACAGGACTTCAGAACATGGGCATCAGAGGCATATGTGGTAAAATCATCAGATATGGTTGAACTCAAGTCAATCATAAGAGAGATATTAAAAAAAGGAAGGAGCAGGTAAATGGCATCATCACAATTTAAAACCATATTGATTCCTGTGGACAACTCAGAACATTCCAACTTTGCAATAGAAATGGGAATCTCATTTGCTAAAAAATTCAATTCAACACTAATAGGCAACCATGTATATGCCGCAAGGCTGCATGACCAGAGATTCGTCCAGATGGAGAGCGGCCTCCCGCCTGAATATCAGGAGCCTCAGGAATTGGAAAGACAGAGAAATATACATGATTCACTAATAACAAAGGGGCTCCAGATAATATCAGACTCATACCTTGATTACTTTGAAAACAAATGTAAGGAGGCAGGCGTCTTATTTGAGCGTAAGGCATTAGAGGGAAAGAACTACTCACAGATTGTAAAAGATATAAACGATAACAACTACAATCTGGTAATAATAGGTGCCCTTGGACTTGGTGCATTAAAGAGGAGCGTCATAGGTAGTGTAACATCAAGGGTGGCAAGGAGGTCTAAAAGCAATATCCTCATTGTGAAAAGACCTGATAATTGGAATAGAAAGATTGTCGTGGCTATAGATGGGAGCCCTCAATCCTTTGCAGCAGTAAAGACCTGTGCTGTTCTATCAAAGGCATTTAATATCCCACTATTGGCAATTGCAGTATTTGACCCCCAGTTTCATGTAGTAGCATTCAGGAGTATTGCCGGGGTCATGTCAGAAGAGGCAGGAAAGATATTCAGATTTAAAGAGCAGGAGAAACTCCATGATGAGATAATTGATAAAGGACTTGAAAAGATTTATCAGGAGCATCTTGACAATGCAAAAAAAATTGCAAAAGATGAAGGAATTGACATAAACACAGTCCTCCTTTCAGGAAGGCCATTTGATAAGGTACTGGAGTATGTAGAAAAGGAGAATCCTTCATTGGTGGCAGTCGGAAAGATAGGGTATCACACGGATAACGGGCTTGACCTTGGCTCAATGACAGAAAATCTTCTATTCCAGTCACAATGCAACCTCCTCATTGTTACAGAGGGGCATATATTAAAAGAAGACAGAAGACAGAAGTCAGAAGACAGAAGTCAGGAACTGCCGTGGACAAAGGAGGCGTTGACCCGTCTTGAGAGGGTGCCTCCCTTTGCAAGAAATATGGCAAAAAAGGCTGTAACAGGCTATGCTATAGAGAGAGGGTATAAGGAGATTACTGAAGAAGTTTTGTTAGAGGCAAGAGAAAGGATGGGGATGTAAGAAATGGATAATAGTAAATTTATCCCGAGATTAATATTTTGGGAGACAACCAAGGGATGCAACCTTAAATGCCTTCACTGCAGGGCGGTACCTGAGATGATGACCTCAAAAGAGGATTTATCTACAGAAGAAGGTTTTAAGCTGATTGACCAGATTGTAGAATTCTCAAATCCGATACTCGTACTGTCTGGCGGTGAGCCTCTCTACAGGAGGGATATATTTGATTTGGCAGCATACGGCATAAACAAGGGGCTGAGACTTTCACTCGCTACAAATGGGACGCTGATAGACAGTAAAATGGCGGATAAGATACGGGATACA
>DNJG01000129.1 GCA_003489165.1 Nitrospinota bacterium
AAAGGCAGAAGAAGAAGCAAAGGCAGGTAAAGAGAAGACAAGCCATGAGGTGGTGAAGGGTGAATCTCTCTGGAAGATAGCCAAGCATGAGGATGTATATAAAAATCCTTTCATGTGGCCCATTATTTATAAAGAAAACCACGACAAGATAAAAGACCCTGATTTGATTTATCCAAAACAGGTATTTTCAATTCCAAGAGATTTTTCATCTGGAGATAAAGATAAAGCTGTCAGACATGCAAAAACAAGGGGAGAATGGTCACTGCATGACGGTCCTGAAAAATACTGGGAGGACGGTTACAAAAAGACAAAATAGATATTTACAAGGTAAAAGCCTCTGGTCAATTTTAAACCAGAGGCTTTTTTATTTTCTACTTAAGAAGAATTTTATTGAAAAGATGCCATAAATAAGAAACAGAAGCGAAATCATCCAATTAGTAAAACTGTTTGTAAAGACAGCCTTCGTAAATAAGTAGCATCCTGACAGAAAGAGAATAATTCCTATTGTAAGAGTTATAAAGCCGTTTACACCTTTTGCCTTTCTTTTTGACAGGGCTTTCCTCCATTTTCTCTGGGCAAAATAAAGCTCAATCCATGAGATGAAATTTAATTTTTTGTTCAATGGGGCATTGCAGAACATACAATGCCTGTCTCCAACCTTATTTGGAAAACTGCATTTCCAGCATAATAAGATCTTTTTATCAATGCCTGTCTGGTTTTCTATATTTTCATTCATAAGATATTTGCAGCCTCTTTAATTAATTCGGGAGTAACCTTTCTCTTGCTGCTTATAGAGTATCTATTTATTTTTTTTATAATTGCACTCAGCCCTTCTATATCACGGTTGAAATGATTGAGTATATAATCTGCCGATGTGTCAGATATTATCAGATTTTCATCCAATGCCATCTTTTTTAATATGCTTTTCTTAATTGTTCCATGATTTGATTTTATTGCTGCAATCATCCCCGATAAAAGGCGTGATTTCAGATAACTATTTAATCCTGTCATCTGGTCAGGTGAGATTCTGCCGGCTACAATAATCCTTCTTCCTTTTGATACCAATTCATTGTAGATATGAAATACCTGTTCCTGCACTATCTCAATATTATTAATGAGGTGTATATCATCTATCATCAGTATATCAACCTTTTTATATTCTCTTGATATTGCAATAATTTCCTCATAGGAGAGAGTATTGTCATATCGTTCAAGTATGTCAGATGAAGAAACATAAAGCTGGTTCAATGAGGGAAAGGATTGATTAATATAATTTCCTATTGCATTCAGGAGATGGGTCTTGCCTGTCCCTGATTCTCCGCAAATGAATATTGGATTTATTCCTTCAAGAGGAGTCTGGCTGACAGTTAGTGATGCCTTGCAGGCTATTTCATTTTCCTCGCAGACAACAAAATTATTGAATGAATATTTCGGTGTTGTGTGAAAGTCAAAGATTAGCTGAGAATATTTTGATAAATTTTGAAATTTCATATCAAAAAAACTAAAATATTTAATTACGATTCGTTGATTTTACAAGGGGTTATTGCCCCAAAATAGATGCTTACTTTCATTTTAATGTGGATAACTGTTTTGTGAAATCAGCACAATGGAGTGTTAACCCATTAAAAAACATAGCCATGATGTAACATATTGAAATATAAGGCAATGCTAATCTGCTTAAAAATTAATCAATTTATCTGAAGCCCTGATTTTTAGGGCAACAATGGAATATTTGTTCAAGTTTTCCACAGGTTATTAACAAATCTTATTAAAATGATATGAGCAAAGATTATATGGATTCAAATAAGAAGTTTTATAATCAATCACTCTTAAAGAGATTATATGAAAAAGAGCAGCATTGTCAAGAAAAGTAAGGGATTTTTTCTTGACAATGCTTATCTTTAAAAACTATTATATTTAAGAGAGTGAAAAATAAAAACATTGGATGACAAAAAAATGATTGAAGAATTAAAAGGGAGTATGTGAAATGTCTGATAAAAAAAACAAAAATCAAAAATCAAAGGTTAACACTAAAGAAGTCCTCGTATTTTTTCTTTTGTCTCTGAGTTTATTATCTGTTTATCATATCAATGCCTCTGCTGAAGAGAGGCATCATGGCCACTCGCCGTTTAAATCAATAGACGAATATATACAAAGAATGGAAAGCCCTGATAGGGTTGAGTGGCAGAAGCCTGAAAAGGTTGTTGACTATCTTTCAATTAATAAGGGTGATACAGTTGCGGATATAGGGGCAGGGTCAGGTTACTTTACTGTTCTATTTTCAAGAAGGGTTGGCGATAACGGGAAGGTTTATGCAGTAGATATTGAAAAAGGTATGATAGAATACATTGAAAAGAGAGCACAGAAGGAGGGGCTAAATAATATGAATTATGTTTTGGCAAAACCTGACGACCCCCTTTTACCAAAATCTTCTGTTGACCTGATTTTTATATGCGATACATATCACCATATTGAAAAGAGAGGTAATTATTTAAAAATCTTAAAAGATGTTTTGAAAAAAGACGGAAGACTTGTTATAGTGGATTTTCATACAGTAAAAACTCCGGTGGGTCCTCCGTTGGGTATGAGGATACCGAAGGAAAAGACAGTAAAAGAGATTTTAAGTGCAGGTTTTAAGGCTGAGGCTGAGTATTTTTTCCTGCCTTATCAATATTTTCTTGTATTTTCAAACTGAAGGAGGGAAAGTCTATGGATGAAAAAAATAATGCCGTTAAAGATGATGAAGTAATTGAAGGGGATGTATTAAAATCGTATAAGAACAAGGATACGAGGAGTAATAAAGAGGTATTGAAGGAGAGATTTTACCATGGCTCTAAAAAAACAAAGCATCAGGTGCCGAAGAAAAAGAGTTAAGGAGTGAAAGAGTTATAGAGTTAGGGAGTTAAATTCTTCAACTCCTTAACTCCTTTACTCCTAAACTCCCTAACTTTAAAAGGGGGTTAAATGAAAAAGAAGGATATTCAGTATCTTAAGGGAGACAAGTTAAAGCATTTTGTAAAGGTGAATGACCCGTATATGCCCAGAGGCAGTAAGCATGAGATGTCAATCTGCAAAGGATGTCATGCAATATACAAGGGGAAAAAGTGGTTTCTTGAAGAGGATTTATATAAAAGTAATGTCAAGAAAAAGACTGCAAATATAGTTATATGTCCTGCATGTTTAAAAATCAGAGATAATTTTCCGGGTGGAGTTGTTACTTTAGCAGGTGATTTTTTAAAGAACCATGAAGATGAGATTTTAAATCTTGTCAGGAATGAAGGCGACAGAAGCCTCAGGGATAATCCATTAGAGAGGATTATGAGTATTAATAAAATTAAGGAAAGGATAGAAATTCAGACAACGAATGAAAAACTTGCTCAGAAAATTGGAAAGTCTGTTTACAAGGCATATTCCGGAGAACTGGAATATAAATGGTCAGAGGATAATAAATTTGCAAGAGTGAACTGGAATAGATAAAAATAGGGGTTATCGGGTAGTAACTAATCGCTAAACGCTAAATAATGGAAAAGGTAAAGAGACCAATAAGAATTACTGATACGACATTGAGGGATGCACATCAATCCCTATGGGCAACGAGGATGCATATTGAGGATATACTTCCCATTGCAGAGAAGATTGATGAAGTGGGGTATAACTCTATAGAGGTCTGGGGCGGTGCTACATTTGATGTTGCTCTAAGATATCTTAACGAAGACCCTTGGGAGAGGTTGTATAAGATTAAGGATAAGATAAGAAAGACTCCACTCCAGATGCTCTTAAGGGGGCAGAATATTGTAGGTTATAAGAATTACCCCGATGACCTGTTGGAAGCATTTATAGGAAAGGCTGTTAAGGGTGGTATAAATATTTTCCGTGTATTTGATGCCCTGAATGATGTGAGGAATATTGAAAAGGCAATAAAGTTTATAAAGAAAGAGGGTGCCCATGCGCAGGGAACTGTGTGCTATACCCGCAGCCCGGTTCATACAATAGATATGTATATAGAATGCGCAAAGAGACAGATTGATATGGGTATAGACAGCCTTAATACGAAAGATATGGCTGGAATCCTTACCCCTTATGTAGCCTATGAGTTAGTCTCTGCATTAAAGAGTGAGATTAAAATACCTTTGCAGATTCATTGTCACAGTAGCAGTGGAATGGCAGTTGGAACATATCTGAAGGCGATTGAAGGTGGTGTAGATATAATAGATTGTGCAGCAGCACCTCTTGCACTTCATACATCACAGCCTCCAGTAGAGACCTTTATTGCAATACTCCGAAATACTGAATATGCTACAGGCTTAAAAATGGAGGCAGTCCATCTAATATCAGAATATTTCGAGAAGGTAGCAGCAAAGAGGTCGCCCAGGAGAAAATGGCAGACCCTTATAGATGTCTCTGTCATAGAGCATCAGATACCCGGAGGGATGGCATCTAATCTGATAGTTCAATTGGAACAGCAGAATGCACTGGATAAATTTGAAAATGTACTTTTAGAGATTCCAAGGGTAAGGGAGGAGCTTGGATGGCCCCCTCTTGTAACGCCCACAAGCCAGATTGTAGGGACACAGGCAGTTATGAATATCATTACAGGAAAAAGATATAAAGTTGTCCCCAATGAGGTGAAAAACTATGTAAGGGGATACTATGGAAGGTCGCCAGCACCTATAAAAGATGAAATAAAGAAAATGATAATAGGTGATGAGGAACCGATAAAGTGCAGGCCTGCTGATTTGCTTAAGCCTGTAATGGATAAGTGCAGGAAGGAGTTAAAGGAGAGCGGCTTAATGAAGAAGGAGGAGGATGTTATAACATACGCACTCTTTCCTGAGGCCTCTATGGAATTTTTTAGAAAGAGGGATAAAGCAAAAGCCAGAAGCCAGAAGCCAGAAGCCAGAAGTCAGAAGGAGGATAAATATAGAGAACTATCCTCTATTTTCAAAATTGTAACTTCAAGCAGTGTCTCTGAATTTGAATGGGAAAGGGAGGGGAGGAAGATAAAAATAAGGCAGAATCCTGATAATAAAAATATTGTCAATAATACAGCTCTGAAACCTGAAGCTGTCAATATTAAAGATGAAAAAGAAAATAAGAAGACAGAAGGAGATTATTCAGAGATACTCTCTCCGATGGTCGGGATATTTAGTATAAAATTGTCTGCCGAGTCAACGCCATTTGTTGAAAAGGGAGTGACGGTTGAAAAGAATCAGACCATGGGTATTATAGAGGCAATGAAGATAAAGAATGAAATTAAGGCTGATAAAAAATGCAGGATGATAGATATATTTGTTAATGATAAAGACCCTGTAGAATACGGACAGCCACTCTTCCTTGTAGAATCCCTGTAAAGACAGTGATAAGTGAACAGTGGGTAGTGATTAGTATTTGCTGACCACTGACTGCTGACCGCTGACCACTGATTATGCACAATGTAAAAAAAGTAACAGATTTAATTGGGGATGATGGAAAGCAGTATATTAAAGAGCATATTACCGAACTCCATCCTGCCGATATTGCAGATATCATAGAGACCCTTGATGAAGAAAAGAAAAAGGAATTATTTAATCTCCTCCATACTGAAATTGCATCCAAAGTAATAGTTGAAGTAAATGAGCATTCAAGAGACCAGATCCTTGAAGATATAAATAAAGAGAAGCTTACAGATATTGTAGAGGAGATGAGCTCTGATGATGCAGCAGACCTTATAGCAGACCTGCCTAAGGAAGAAGCCAAAGATATCCTTGAAAAACTCCACTGGGAGGATTCTACAGAGGTTCAGAAACTTTTAAAATATCCTGAGGATACTGCAGGCGGTATCATGCAGACAGAACTTCTGTCTGTCCGCGAGGAGATGCTTGTAGAGGATGCAATAATCCAGCTTATGGCATTATCAGAAAATATTGGGGATGTCCCTAATGTATTTGTAGTAGACAAGAACAGGAGATTGGTCGGGATTCTGCCTGTGAGGAAATTATTGATTGTAAAACATGAAATGCCTATCTCTGGCATAATAGACAGGAATGTCATCTCTGTGAATGTGAACGAGGATCAGGAAGAAGTGGCAAATATATTTAAAAAGTATGATTTGATATCTCTGGCTGTAGTGGATGATGACAGCAGACTAGTCGGCAGGATACAGATAGATGATATTGTGGATGTCCTTGTTGAAGAGGCATCTGAGGATATGCTGCATATGGCAGGCATATATCAGGATGAAAAGATTATGGACCCTCCATTAAAATCTGTAAGAATGAGACTGCCGTGGCTTGTAATAAATCTGGCAACTGCGACCCTTGCGGCATCTGTTGTAGGGTTATTTCAGGATACGCTTCAGGCTATGGTGATATTGGCAATGTTCATGCCTATTGTAGCTGGCATGGGAGGCAACGCAGGGACTCAGGCTCTGACTGTGACTATAAGAGGTATTGCACTTGGCGAGCTCTCTTTTAATAATGCAAAAAGGGCGGTTCTAAATGGGATAACGATAGGGGTGCTTAACGGTGTCGTTACAGGGGTAATAATGGCATTGATTGCATATTACTGGAAGGGAAACTATATGCTGGGGATAGTATTAGGTCTTGCCATGATGGTAAATCTATTCATTGCAAACTTTTTTGGAATAATCATTCCTCTCGTTTTAAAATGGCTTAAAATAGACCCCGCTGTCGCTTCATCAATATTTCTTACAGCCCTGACAGATTGTATCGGCTTCTTTTCCTTCTTAGGTCTCGCCACATTATTCATAAAATACCTTGTTTAAATCTTATCCATTAAATTTAGTTTGCGGAGGGCGGGGGCTTTTTTTGCCGTAAATACAGCGATGAATAGTGTCATGCCGCCGCCGAATACTACGGAGGGAATAATGCCCATAAGCCTCGCCGCTAATCCGGATTCAAAAGAACCAAGTTCGTTTGATGAGCCTATAAAAATGCTGTTGATAGCTGCTACCCGTCCCCTCATCTCGTCGGGTGTAAATAATTGAACAATAGTATTTCTTATAACAACGCTCACATTGTCAAACATCCCGCTTAGTATCAGCAGTCCCATAGAAAGATAAAAGTTTTTTGAGAATGCAAAGAGTATAATACATACTCCAAATCCAGCTATGCTGATTAATAATTTTCGTCCGGCATTTTTTAACGGCGGGAAATGGGCCTGAGCTAATGACATCATTACAGCGCCTATGAATGGAGAGGCCCTTAATAGTCCTAACCCCTGCGGGCCTGCAAACAGTATCTCTGCGGCGAAAATCGGAAGGAGCGCCACGACTCCTCCGAAAAGGACTGCGAACATATCGAGAGCCATAGCTCCCCAGAGAACTTGATTGTTAAACACAAAGAGCAATCCTGTTTTAAGGCTTTCTTTAAGAGTCTCATTATATTGTTTTTCCGCTACGCGCCTGCTTTTTATCTGTGCATATAGAGCCAATCCTATTAAAATGAAGACTGCTACTGCGGCATAAGCAGTACCGCCTCCGAAATAACCATATCCAATTCCTCCTATGGCAGGACCGCTTACCGCTGCAATATGCCATGCAAAGCTGTTCCATGTAGCTGAATTTGCATAGAGGTTACGAGGAACAATCTGGGCTGTTAAACCCATTATGGCAGGGTAAAGGAAGGCGCGGGATATTCCAGTAAAAAATATAACGCTGTAAATAGGCAACGTGCCGAATAGTGTAATAAGGTCGGAAAGATATGTTGCTAACAAAAACAGCATAAATGCTGCTCCTAAATATGTGAAAACCGAAAACAGTATAATCTTCCTTCTGTCGAACAAATCGGCTATATGCCCTCCGAACAATGCAATTCCAAAGAAGGGAATAATCTCCGCCAGGCCGATTAATCCGAGAGAAAGAGGGTCTTTCGTAATCTCATATACCTGCCATCCGACAATTACGGACTGCATCTGAATCCCAAGCGTTACGAAAAATCTGGCTGAAATAAATAATACAAATTCTCTGATTTTCAAAACGGCATAAGCATCGCCGTTTGTTTTTTTGATTAAAGACATATTTTTAATATATCCGATTTGATTTACAACTGGAAGAAATTAGATCTATGCAAGAATAATATTCGGTGTATTCATGATGGGCGGTACAGGATTTGAACCTGTGACTTCTACCGTGTGAGGATAGCACTCTACCGCTGAGTTAACCGCCCATGTAAAAACAGTGATTAGTGACCAGTGGTTAGTGAGTAATATCAGTTTCTGATCACTCATCACTATTCACTGTCTTTTTGGTGGAGCAGAGCGGGATCGAACCGCCGACCTTCTCGTTGCGAACGAGACGCTCTCCCAACTGAGCTACTGCCCCCTTCAATTTTTAATTATCAATTATCAATTATCAATTGTCAATTTGTTTTTCCCCCGTATCTATACCATATCCTGCATGTCCCATCCATAGAGACCATGCAGGGGCCGAAGGGGTTTTCAGGGTTGCAGACCTTTTTTGCGAAGAGGGGACAATCGGGCGGGTATATTTTCCCTATCATAATCAAGTGGCAGGAGCAGTGAGGATGGATATCAAAGAAATCTTTATCCCCCTTTTCTATATCAAATATTTTATTTGCGTCCCACCTTGAGTATTTATCCCTTAATTTAAGCCCTGACCTTGGAATCCTTCCTATCCCTCTCCAGTATGAAGACACCTCTTCAAAGACATCGCCCATTATTTTTATAGCTTTTGGATTGCCGTCTTCCTTAACTGCCCTTGTATATTTGTTTGTGAGTGATGTCTTCCCTTCCTTTATCTGTTCTACTATGCTTAACACAGCCGATAATATATCCAGAGGCTCAAAGCCGGCAGATACTGTAGGCATCAGATATGCTTCTGGGAATATCTCAAATGGCTTCATACCGATAACTGTAGTTACATGACCCGGGAGGAGAAATCCGTCAATTTGTATATCTCCTATTCCAAGCAGGAGTTCCATTGAAGGGGGTATCAGTCGGTGAGATGATAATATGGATAGATTATCAGGTGGATTATTATATATAAGCGATGCAACACCTGCTGCAGTTGTTTCAAACCCGACAGAGAAAAATACAATCTTTTTGTCAGGATTCTTTTCTGCAATTTTTAAAGCATCAAATGGACTATAAATAATCCTTACATCTGCCCCTCTTGATTTTGCTGTCTGCAGAGAATCGTTTTCATTGTTTTTGCTGTTGTTTTTTGCAGGAACCCTTATCATATCCCCAAATGTTGCAAGAATGACATTGTCCATTAAAGAAATTTCTATTGCCGTATTTATGTCAGATGCCGGACAGACACATACCGGACAGCCGGGGCCTGCAACAAGCTCAATATTTTCAGGGAGAAGAGACCTTAAACCAAATCTGCCGATAAAGTTTTCGTGAGTTCCGCACACATGCATTATTTTAATCTTGCGGGAAGGGGCAGTTTTTGAGATAAGAAGGGTAATCTTTCTTACTAATTCAGAATCCCTGTAATCATCAATTTTCATGACTACACTTGTTTAGGGATATTAACAGCAGAAGAAATCTGGGGGCTGGGGTTTTTATCATTGTCATAGGTTGGGGTTACAATTCCTCCTGACATTATGAGTTTAATACCATCCTCTATACTCATATTGAGGGAGATGATGTCTTCCCTTGGAACCATGAGAAAAAAACCTGTTGTAGGATTTGGGACTGTTGGTACAAAAACATTTATAACATCTTCCTTTGTAACATGCTGAACCTCACCCTGTGCCTCACTCGTTATGAATCCTATTGAGTATATTCCGTTTTTTGGAAACTGAAGCAGCACAACACGGCTGAATGCCGCCTTCTTAGCTGTAGCAATAGTATGGATGACCTGTTTTGCACCTGAATAGATGGATTTTACCATTGGTATGTTATCCAAAAATATTTCAAATCTTTCAAGGAGTTTCCGTCCAATAACATTTGTACTTGCCAGTCCTACTGCAAAAATTATCAGAAAGGTCAGTATAAATCCAATTCCTGGTATGATGAAATTGAGTCCCATTGTAGAGAGAAGGTTGTTTACAGTGGGGCCTAAAAGGCTGTCAATCATCCTGAAAAGGACCCTTATGAAGAAAAAAGTAATCATTAAGGGGAGTGTTACAAGCAGCCCTGTAATAAATATGTTTCTTATTTTATGTTTTAGTGTCTTAACCATTTTGCTTCCTCTTTATTTCATTTTCTTGCTGATTTTAATCATGTTTTTTTAAAATATACCACATTTAATATATTGGTAAAAGGGGAAAAATCGTTAGGTTTTAAATGACAGGGGATATTTTTTATGGTATTTTTATAGTAAGAATTTGGATATAGCCTATGGGTGATAATAATATAGACCGCAGAGAATTTTTAAAAAGGGTAACAAATGCTGGAATTGCCATTGGGGCAGTAACAGGCGGGGCATTCCTTTTACACAACAAAGATGAAGTTATTTCGGCAGGTGAATCTATTGTCAAGGTGAAAGATTTTCGTATAACAGGAGATACGCTGCCGCAGATGACTATAGCAAAAGGAGATTCTCCTGCAAAGATTGTGAAGGCTGCCGTTGAAGGGATGGGAGGGATGAAGAGGTTTGTTTCAAGGGGTGATGTTGTAGTGATAAAGCCGAATATAGGATGGGACAGGTCTCCTGAGCAGGCTGCAAATACAAACCCGGAGGTTGTAGCTGAAACTGTCAGGCTATGCTATGATGCAGGGGCAAAAAAGGTGATTGTAACTGACATGTCATGCAATGACCCGCGCAGGTGTTTTTTCAGGAGTGGTATTGGAAAAAGTGCAAAGGATGCAGGCGCCGATGTCCAGCTTCCCAAGGATTATAAATTCCGCAAGATAGCAATAAAGGGTGAAGTATTAAAGGTCTGGCCTGTATATACTGTCATACTTGAGGCGGACAAGGTTATCAATATACCAATTGCTAAACATCATAATCATTCTACACTGACCCTTGGAATGAAGAATTGGTATGGACTTTTAGGCGGGAGGAGGAGGGATTTGCATCAGAATATTCACATGAGTATTGCAGATTTAGCTGGATTCATCCGCCCGACACTCACAATTATTGATGCCTACAGGATACTTATTAAAAACGGACCTCAGGGCGGGAGTATTAGAGATGTAAAGATGATGAATACTGTGGCAGTTTCTATAGACCCTGTGGCGGTTGATGCATTTGCAACAACACTCTTTGATAGAAAGCCAGAAGAGATTGGATATATTGTTGAGGCACATAAAAGGGGTCTTGGAAGCATAAATTACACAGAACTTCAGCCCTTGATAATATCCGCATGAACAAAAACCTGAACACAAATGACACGAATGGACGAATTACACAAACAACTAATAAAAGAATTTATTTAGCTTTTATTCGTGACATTCGTATATTAGTGAAATTCGTGTTCCAGTATTTTATAATTTCCTATACATGAATAAAAAAAATCTCCTTGTCTATCTCAGGCGAATCTCACAGATATTTTTTATTCTCCTCTTCTTTTACCTCCTTTTTCAGACTGAATACAGGGGAGAATTTACAAAGGACATTACAAATCCGATAAGAATAGATTTACCTGTAAAATTCTTTTTTGAGATTGATCCTCTGACTGCAATATCAACAGTAATCTCCACCCATTCCCTCTATAAAGATTTAATCCTGGCTGTAGTATTAATATCGGCAACAATATTGTTTGGAAGGTTTTTCTGCGGATGGATATGCCCTATGGGGACACTGCATCAGGTCTTTAGTACAGTCAGTCCTTCCAGAAAGGGCATCAAAAGAATTGAATCCAATAAGGGGCATCCAAATCAGATAGTAAAATATTACATACTGATACTCTTTTTGGCCGCAGCAGTTTTTACATCCCTTCAGGTTGGGCTTCTTGACCCAATCACATTTCTCTACCGTTCAGTTACTACAGCCATTCTGCCGGGATTAAATCTCTCTTTCTCTTTTCTAATTGATAAACTTAATTCATTTGACAATCCCTATGTTCAGAAAATAGTGGATGGTATATATTCATTTACGCATGATTATATTTTGAGTTTCATACAGATAAATTTTCATTTTGCATGGATTATCGGGATACTGTTTTTAATAGCACTTCTTTTAAATAGAAAAGAGACAAGGTTCTGGTGCAGATATATATGCCCGACAGGTGCATTGCTGGGACTATTTTCAAAATTCAGTCTCTTTGGAATGGAGAAGGCACATGATAAATGCACTGACTGTAATAAATGTCTTTTAGACTGTCAGGGTGCAGATTCACCACAGGGCAGGGTGGATTGGAAATCCCATGAATGTATTATGTGCTTCAACTGTGAAAGGGTATGTCCTGAGGATGTAATAAAATTTAAGTTTTTTCCAAGCAGAACATCTACATCAATGGAACCAAATTTTAAAAGAAGGTGGGTTACCTTAAGCGGTTTTGCAGGATTATTCATTCCGTTTTTTTCAAGGGGCTCTGCTGAATTTAAAATCAATTTCAATCCAAAACTCATAAGGCCGCCGGGTGCATTGGAGGAGGCAGAATTTCTTGCAAGATGTATCAGGTGTGCGGAATGTATGAAGGTCTGCCCTACAAATGCACTCCATCCAACCCTTTTGGAGGCAGGTATTGAAGGGATATGGAGCCCTATACTAATTCCGAGGATAGGATACTGTGAGCATACATGTATCCTCTGCTCAACAGTCTGTCCTACAGGTGCAATCCGCTCAATTACAGAAGAAGAAAAGGTTGGTTCTGAAAAGGTAAAACCTATAAAAATAGGGACTGCCTTCTATGACAGGGGGAGATGCCTCCCGTGGGCGATGGCAATACCATGCATAGTTTGTGAGGAGCATTGTCCTACAACGCCTAAGGCTATATGGCTTGAAGAAACAGATGTCCCCGCCCCAAATGGGAAAATTGTAAGGGTCAAGCGTCCTTATATAAATCCGGAGGTTTGTATCGGCTGTGGTATATGCGAGAAGGTCTGTCCTGTTCAGGATAAACCTGCTGTCTATGTGACAAGCATAGGCGAGAGCCGTTCAATGGAAAATCAGGTTCTTCTGGATAGCAGTAGATACAAATAATAATGTGTTTGACAATTATATTCTTTAGGATATAGACTTTAGGGGAAAAATCACAACGGAAATAATGAAGAGGAGGGCATATTATGAAAGGTAATGAGAAGGTAGTTAAATCGCTTAATGCAGCATTATCAATGGAGCTTGGTGCAGTATTGCAGTATCTTCATCATCACTGGACAGGGGAAGGGATTGAGAGCCAGACAATACTTCCGATTTTTAAACAGATAGCACTGGATGAGATGAGACATGCAGGCCTGATAGCTGAGAGGATAAACTTTCTTGAAGGAGACCCTACACTCTCTCCATCTAAAATAAGAAAATATGGCGACTTAATACAAATGATGAAGGATGACCTTTCAGGGGAATATGATGCAATAAATTATTATAAGAAAGTAATAAAACTCTGTGGTGAGGTTGGCGATTCTACGACAAGGCTGATGATGGAGCAGATACTCTCAGATGAGGAGCATCACGCAGATATATGGGAGACGACACTTGCCAAAAACAAAGGAACAAAACCCTGATTTACCGCAAAGACGCAGATCTTTAATCATCCTTTAATAAATAAAAGTTTAAAATCTAATTATGAAAATCAAGGTCTGGGATTTACCTACACGCATTTTCCACTGGCTGCTTGTGCTGGCTTATGTAGGGGCATATTTTACATCAGAGAGCGAGTGGTTTCTTGAATACCATGCCGCGGCAGGGTATATCGCATTCGGTCTTATAGTATTCAGGATACTGTGGGGGTTCACAGGGAACAGATATGCAAGATTCTCAGACTTTATCAGAGGATGGGGTGAGGTTAGGTCATATATTTTAAGGATGGTCAGATTAGATATACCGAGATTCCTCGGACATAATCCTGCTGTCGGCTGGGTAGTATTATTCATGCTCCTGATAACCGCTGTAATATCATTGACAGGGGTAGTTGTTTACGGTGGAGAAGAGGGGAGGGGGATAGCGGCAGGTTTCTTTTCGTTTAAGACTGCTCTCATTGTAAGGGTTATACATCTGATTTTAGCGGATATTGCAGTTGTAATTATAGTTACACATATAAGTGCTGCATTGATTCATCAGTTCATACTTAAGGAAAACATTATCTACTCAATGGTTACTGGCTATAAGGAAGATATGGAGTCATGGAGTGAGAGGGTCTCTCATATGAAGCCCGGCGAGGGTCTTACAGCGGCAAGGCTTATTGTTGGGATATTTGTTGCAATACTTGGAGGATTGGGGCTTGTTTTTCTGCACCCTGAAGAGGAAACTGACTTTTCAAAGGAAAAGATGCAGGTTATGGATGACAAAGGGTTTGTGGTGGAATTGAAGCATAATAAGAAGTGGGTAGAGGAGTGTGCAAAGTCATGTCATATAGGTTTTCATCCGAATCTCCTCCCTGTCTCATCATGGGAGAAGCTCATGTCAGGGCTTGGTGACCATTTTGGCGAGGATGTAAGCCTCAGTGAGAATGTTAATAAAGAGATACTTGATTATCTTGTCTCGGCTTCAGCAGAGCATTCA
This sequence comes from Nitrospinota bacterium, assembly GCA_003489165.1. Lineage (GTDB taxonomy): Bacteria > Nitrospinota > Nitrospinia > UBA9942 > UBA9942 > UBA9942. Next base: position 14,576 of record DNJG01000129.1, read on the forward strand.
GTCTCTGAAGCCTCTAAAAAGCTTATGTATTCAATTAAAGAGGGTGATGCCCCAATAAAGATTACTGATATACCATACTGGAAGAAAAAACATTCTGATATATCTGACGAGGTTTATAAGAGAAAATCTATAATTAGTAAGAGCAACTGTATTGCCTGTCACCCCGGTTCTCATATCGGCTCATTTGAGGACAGGGATATTTATATACCTAAAAAATAAAAAGATATAAAAATGCCAATTATCAAGCACCAAAAATCAAATAAATTTCAATCATCAAATACCAAATATGGATTATTTGAGATTTAGGTTATTTGGATATTATTTGAAATTTGGAATTTGGGATTTGAAATTGTTTTATAAGGAAGGAGGTTTGGTATGGGACAGAAGATATATTTTGTATTGGCATTGGCTTTTGTTGTATTGCTTCTTAGTAGTATTGCAGATGCAGGTAATTTAAATGCTCAGATGCAGTCTCTTATGGATAAATACATGAAAGACTCAGGTGTGAAGTCATTCAGTGCAGAGGAGGGGAAAAAGCTCTACTTTTTAAAGAGGATGCACTCTGAAAAGAAAGAGGAAATTTCCTGCATATCCTGCCACATGGATGACCCTGCAAAAGAGGGGAGGACTCTTGTGGGAAAACCAATAGACCCGCTGTCTCCAGCAGTAAATAAGGAAAGATTTACTGACCCTGATAAAGTTGAAAAGTGGTTTAAGAGAAACTGCACGGGGGTGTTTGAGAGGGAATGCACGCCAAAAGAGAAGGGTGATTTTGTCACCCATATGATGTTGTTGCAATAATTTCAATAAATGGAGGAGATATGAAGTTCAAAAATATTAAGAAAACATTTTTAGCTGTATTTGTATTGATATTGGGTTTGACCATCAGCACATTTGTCTTTGCAGATGAGGATGAGGAAGGTGACGGGCATGAGAGACACGAGAGAGGAGGAAGGAATGAAGGGGAGGGGAGGGCTATAATTCCTGAGAATACTGCATATAAGAATGAATGCTCATCATGCCATTTTTTATATCCGCCAGAATTCCTTCCAAAACGGTCATGGGAGGTGTTGATGAAGGGTTCAGACAAACACTTTTGGGAGAATCTTGCCCTTGATGAAAAGACAAGTAATGAGATACTCTCATATCTCATAGAAAATTCGGCTGAGAGGGGAAGGTCAGAATGGGCAGGAAAGATTTTGAAAAGTATAGGCTCTGCCACGCCGCTCAAGATTACTGAAACCCCTTATATATTAAAGGAGCATAGAAAGATAAAAACTGATGTATTTAAGAGAAAGTCAATAGGGAGCTTTTCAAACTGCGGTGCATGTCATACGAAGGGGGCGGAAGGGGATTTTGAGGAGGACTCAATCTCAATACCAAAACAGTAAAGAGGACAAGCTGGAAATTATAAAATTTTAACCACTACTTATCCAGCACTTCTCTAACCTTCTTTAAAAATTCAGTTGGTGCAAATGGCTTTGAGATGAAATTAAGCCCCTTCTCAAGTATTCCCTTCTTGTGTATAACCTCCTCATTATATCCGCTTACAAAGAGGGCTTTGATGTCAGGTTTTGTCTTCATTATCTCATTATAGACATCCTTTCCATTCTTCTTGGGCATGATTACATCAAGTATATAGAGCTGTATCCTATCTCTATTTTCATTGAATTTCTTAATGGCATCCTCCCCATCAATAGCCTCTATAACTTTATATCCATAGCCTGTGAGAAGGAATTTTGCAGGCTCCCTCACCGTTACCTCATCCTCTGCAATGAGTATTGTCTCACTTCCTCCCTTTGGGGGGATTATCTCCTTCTTTCTTGCAACCTCAATCTCTGACTCTATAATTGGCAGATAGATTTTAAAACTTGTCCCACTCCCAGCCTCACTATAGACATTGATATAACCATCATGTGCCTTTATTATTCCATAGACAATGGAGAGCCCAAGCCCAGTCCCTTTTCCAACCCCCTTTGTTGTGAAGAAAGGCTCAAATATCTTAGACTGTGTTGCCTCATCCATACCTGCCCCTGTATCTGTGACTATGATTAGTGCATACATCCCTGCCTTACCGAAAGCATGAGCTTTTACATAGTCCTCATCAAAATTTATTAGTTGGGTATCAATAGTCAGGTTTCCTCCGTCAGGCATGGCGTCCTTTGCATTTGATGCTAAATTCATAAGGACCTGCTCTATCTGTCCTGAATCTGCCATCAATACAACATCCCTTTCAGATAATTTAATCTTAAACTCAATATCCTCCCCAATGATTCTTGTAAGAAGTTTCTCCATATTCTGTATAATATCATTCAGGAAGACAGGTTTTTTATCAATCACCTGTTTTCTGCTGAATGTGAGGAGGCTCTTTGTGAGATTAGCCGCCCTGTCCGCGGTTGAGAGTATCTGCTGTAAGAAGGTCATCAATTCAGGGTTATTTTCAAGCCTCCTCTTCATTATATTTGCAGAGAGGATTATTGCTGTGAGCAGATTGTTGAAATCGTGGGCAATCCCTCCTGTAAGCTGTCCTATTGTCTCTATCTTCTGCATATGCTGTAACTGTTTTTCAAGTCTCTTCTTCTCCTCATCAGACTTTTTCTTTTGAATGATTGTGCCAAGTTGTGATGCAACTGCAGAGATTAGACTTATTTGAGACTCATCCTCCTCGCTTGCCTTTGTCATATAAAATATTAATATTGCAAGAATCTTATCATTAGCAATAATAGGAACCCCAAGTGTTGCCTTGAATCCTGTATCCTGTGCTATTTTAGAGCGTGGAAATACGCTGACATCAAGTGTGCTTACATCTTTTAGCCATTCAGGTTTTTTTGATGCCCATACCCTGCCCGGAAGTCCAATCCCTGGTTTGAATTTAAAATTTTTACTGACCTCCATAAATTTCATATGTCCTTCCTCACTGTAAAATCCACTCCCGTATTCAAGAGTCTCACCACCATTATTTGGAATCCATGACTCTCCATAAACCCATCCTGTGGATTTGCATACCTCGTTTAAAACAACCTGAATGGCAGAGTTCATATCCTCAGCCTTTACGATTTCCATAGCGATTGTTTTTAAGAGTTCATTTTCCATGTTGGCATGACGGAGGGACTCATCAACCTTTAAACGTTCGGTATCGCTTTTAATCAAATTTTCAGCATACCAGAGGATAAGGGTTGCAAAAATCAGTATGTTTGAAATAACAAGTAGTGCAACACCAAACTCAATGCCATAAAGCCCTCCCCTCTGCCCTTCAAGTCTCAAAAACCCAAGAATAAATGGGAGGATAATTGAAACAGGGATTAGACGACGGCTGATGTATCCCCCTGAACTATCACTTGAGATTATTGACATAATTCCATAATCGGGTCTTGCAGAGAATATACCTATGGATATAATAAGAAAACCTGTGGCAGTTGGAAGTGCCATTCCAGTGTAATAGGAGATTGAATAAAGAGATGGAATACTATAAACCGCCCCCGTGATAGAAAGGAATGCCACGAAGCCTGTTAATAATATGAGAAAATGTGAAGGGTAAAATTTTTTAAATTTAAAGTCTAAAAGGAGTAAGGAGATACCGAGGAGTATAAAATTTAATGCAGTCTGGGGAGACATCCTTCCGGGATAGGATGTTTCTGGGGTTTTTATATCTTTGAAAAGCAACTCATCAATTCCGAGATTTAATTTTAAGATATATTCACTCAGTGTGATTATGCCTATGATGAGGACTATAGCTGTGCATATTTGAGCAATACGATGCTTTAATCTGCCATTCTGCCCCGCCGCATAAGTTCTTATGTGAGAGGAAAGAATCTTCTTATTCTGTTCGGAGACTGCTTCGGCTTCGCCTCTCAATATTAATAAAGATTTTTTCTGTAATAACAGGAGTGAGATTCCTGAAAGGATAAAGCAAAGGGCAGTATTCGGCATCATCTTTGGCATGTGAGTAATGAGGTTTTGTAAGATAACAATATTGAAAGCCCAGCCAAATAATACAATACCGCCTATAGCTGTAACCATTATACTTGAGGCCCATGAAATGGATTGAAATTTAGAAATAATATTTGAATTGGACTGAACAGACATTTTTATATCTCATTATTTACGGCTAAAATATAGCATAGACATATCAGGGCGGTAAAGGGGTAAATTTTCCTGAAAAAAATTGCCTTGTAAAAAACGGCATGGTATATTGCAAAATCAAATAATTTGAAAAAGGGGAATAACAATGACTGTAGCGGCTTCTATATTTTTGATTACCTATGTGGTGGCACTTCTTGGGGCATCCCTTATGATAGATGAGCGGTGCTGCCATTCTCCTTTTAATCAGCGGGGAGAACCTGAATTTTTTGTGTTCCTCTGTGTCATAGTGTTTATATTTATCTAATATGGAATTTGGAATCTTATTTATTCTTGTCCTCTTCCTCTCCTACGCAAACGGCTCAAATGATATTTCTAAAGGGATTGCTACACTTGTAGGCAGTGGTGTAGCCGATTATAAAAAGGCTGTACTCTGGGGGATATTCTGGACAGCAATCGGCTCATTATTGTCGGCCATGTTTTCAGTGAATATGGTGAAGGCCTTTGTAAATGGTCTGGTTTTAAATGATATATTCAAGAATACAAATTTTGTATTGTCAGTTTTATCAGGTACATCAGGATGGGTTATCCTATCATCAAGAATCGGTATGCCTGTATCAACTACACATGCTATTGTAGGTGCTATAGCAGGGGCAGGTCTTGTATTGGTCGGATGGAATGGAATTATGTGGAATTCAGTGTTAAATAAGATATTCCTGCCTCTTATATTAAGCCCTTTACTCTCTTTTACTTTAACATTTGTTTTATTTCCTTTTATAAAAAAACCACTTTACAAGGCTGTAAATTACTGCCTCTGCCTTGAATCCAGGGAAAAGGCATTAGCACCATGCTGTAATAGTGCTGCTACAGTATCTACAGATGTATCTGAAGCAAAGGTTGTTGTAGATGAAGAGAAGGCGTGTGATAACAGTTTAATTACAACTATAAGGTTAAATCTCTTTGATACTCTGCACTGGCTGTCAAGCGGTTTTGTATGCATGGCGAGGGGATTAAATGATATGCCAAAGATTGCGGCGATAATCCTCCCTTTTACTTTATTTGACGATAAATGGGTATTTCTTTCTCTTGCATTGGTAATGGCAATGGGAGGTTATCTCTACGGATTACGGACTACTGAGACACTGTCATTTAAGATTACAAGGATGGACCATGTGGAGGGGTTTACATCAAATATAATTACGGGCATATTGGTAGGCTCTGCATCTCATCTCGGACTCCCTGTATCCACTACCCATGTTTCATCAAGTGCTATAATGGCGTGTGGTATCAGAAAAGGAATGAAATCTATAGATAAAAAGGTTGTAGGTGAGATACTTCTGTCATGGATTATTACTATTCCGATTTCAGCCCTGATTTCAGCCTTTAGTTATTTTGTCCTTGCCTTGTAGATAATGGGGAGGGATGAGATAATGACTATAAGGGCTTCAATTTCTTTGAGACCCTCCCCTGAATTGCATCAATCAGGGGTTGGAATCCGCATTGAGTAGAATGACCTTAAAACGAATATCAGGGCTGTAATGAAAAATACTCCCCCTACATAGTGTGCTACACCTTTCATTCCCGGCGAGATTGCAATTTCCATTGCCAGCAAGCCAAAAAGGGTTGTAAATTTAATTATGGGGTTCATGGCGACGGATGATGTGTCTTTAAAAGGGTCGCCGACAGTATCTCCAATTACCGTAGCCGCATGCAGTGGTGTGCCTTTTTCTTTCAAATCTACCTCAACGAGTTTTTTTGCATTATCCCAGCAGCCTCCTGCATTTGCCATAAAGATAGCCTGAAACAGTCCGAATACAGCGATGGATATCAGGTAACTGATAAAAAAAGCTGTAGGGGCATTAGAATATACCGGTGAAGAAAAGAAGGCAAATGCCAGAGTAAATGAGAAAACGGCAATGAAGATATTAAACATTCCTGCCTGTGCATACTGGGTGCAGATTTTTACAACTTCTTTTGAGTTTTCTGTGGATGCACTGAGACTTGCCTTATCATCTAACTTTATATTCTTCTTGATGTAATCTACCGCCCGATAAGCCCCTGTTGTAACCGCCTGCATTGAAGCCCCTGTAAACCAGTAAATAACAGACCCTCCGCACAGAAAGCCGAGAAGCGTGAAGGGATTAAGCAAATTCAAAATGGTTTCTGGCTGAATGCCCAGTGTTTTTCTCAGGAGGAGAATTAATGAAAAAATCATTGTTGTCGCACCAACAACAGCAGTGCCGATTAAAACAGGTTTTGCAGTGGCTTTAAATGTATTTCCACAGCTGTCGTTTTCTTCAAGGTAGTGTTTGGCATTTTCAAAATTTGGTTTAAATCCGAATTGTTTTTGAATTTCTCCCTCAATATTAGGGATAGATTCTATAAGGGATAACTCATAAATGGATTGGGCATTATCAGTAACAGGGCCATAGCTGTCCACAGCAATTGTGACAGGACCCATTCCAAGGAAACCAAATGCAACGAGACCAAAGGCAAAGATGGATGAATATTCCATGAACTGGTCAAGACCAAATGTGCTTGTTAAGTAGGCAATAACCATCAAGACAAAAATAGAGATTCCTAACCAGAAAGAGCTGAAATTTCCTGCAACAAGACCTGATAGAATACCAAGAGAGGCTCCACCCTCCCGTGCGGCAGTTACCACTTCTTTGCAGTGTTTTGAATTGGAACTTGTAAATACTTTTACGAGTTCAGGGATGAGTGCAGCAGCAAGTGTTCCACAGCTTATAATTACTGACAGTTTCAGCCATAGCTGGTTTGGCAGGTGTTCAATCTGCCAGTAACTTGCTACAAAAGTCATTATTATTGAGAGGATTGAGGTAATCCATACAAGGGATGTTAAAGGTATTTCAAAATTAATTTTCGGTTTATCTTTATAGATTATATTCGTAACTTCTTTATTGATGAAGTATGCCACAATTGAGGTTATAATCATCAGGATACGCATAATGAATATCCATGTAATAAGGTCAGCCTGATATTGAGGGAAAACCCCCAGAACAATAAAACTTATTAAAGCCACGCCGGTTACGCCGTAGGTTTCAAAGCCGTCAGCGGTAGGTCCTACGCTATCCCCTGCATTATCGCCTGTGCAGTCAGCTATGACACCCGGATTTCTGGGGTCGTCCTCTTTTATGTTAAAAACAATTTTCATTAAGTCAGAACCGATGTCAGCAATCTTTGTGAAAATTCCACCGCAGATTCTGAGGGCGCTTGCTCCAAGCGATTCACCTATTGCAAATCCGATAAAACAGGCTCCTGCATAGTGTCGGGGAATAAATACCAGAATGGTCAGCATCATTATGAGTTCAACACAAATCAAAAGGACTCCTATGCTCATACCTGCCCGAAGGGGAATGTCCAGTAATTTAATTGGTTTTCCTTCAATGGAGGCAAATGCCATTCTGCTGTTTGCCAGAGTGTTCATCCTTATTCCAAACCATGCAACACCATATGAGCCGAGTATTCCGATTACAGACCAGCCAAGAATAAGTAAAACCCCATTTACCGGCATGTGCTGGAGAATGGCAAAATAATAGGTAATGCAGATTCCGATGAATATTTCAAGAACAATCAGAAGTTTTCCCTGTTGAAGGAGGTAAGTTTTGCAGGTTTCAAAGATTAAATTTGCAACATCAAGCATTGATTTATGAGCGGGAAAGCCTTTCACCTTTGTGTATTCATAAAGACCAAAGCCCATACCTGCAAGGCAGATTATAAAACCTATCATCAATATGTTGTTTTGGGCATCACTCAAAACAGGGATATTTAATTCTGCTTCGCTTGCAAAAATAGGCACTGCCAGGAGTATTGAAGAAAGCACAGAGATGATTACAAATAAAATCTGAGGCAGACTGAAATTTTTGTTTAACATTATCGTTTTCCCCTCCACTTTTATTAGATGATAGTTTGGTTTACCCTGAAAATAAATTACCCTGCAACATGAACTGCAGGGCATTTATATGACTCAAAATAAATCCTTCTTTTTAGAGTATTTTTAGCACGGCAGCGATTATATTGTCAAGTTTTTACCAATGAATTTATAAATAACAGGAACGGCTAAAACAATGGCTATAAGCAGCACACCGATAATAAGGTTATTTGAGATATTTCCATGAAGTGCATCAAGCAGGGAACTGCTGAATATGGTATATGCAGCCGTTCCGGGGAGCATAAAGAACCATGATGCTATGGCATAGTCTCTGAATTTTATCTTTGTAAGTCCAAAGGAATAATTTAAGAGATTGAATGGAAATAAAGGAATGAGTCTTGTAACTGCAACAAATATCCAGCCGTTTTTTTCTACGCCTTCATCAATAGCCTTAAGTCTTCCGCTCAATAGATTTTCTATCTGATTTCTTGCAAAATATCTTGCAATCAGAAATGCAAGACAAGCACCAATAGTAGAGCCGATAGACGCATAAATTGTTCCCCATAGAGCACCGAAGACAATACCGCCTGCAACAGTTATGGGAAGCCCGGGAAGAAAGAGTGATGGTGTAAGGGAAAACAGGAGGATATATACAATTGGGCCTTTACTGCCAAAGCCGCTAATCCAATTTTGAAGCCTCTCCTTCTCAAGAAATTGGTCAATCCCCGAAATTTTTATGGCTATGATGATGACTGCAAGGGAAGTGATAAATAAGGAGAGTTTGACAATGCTCCTAATCCGATTTTTTTCTTTCATTCTGTCCTGTAGGCAATCATTGTCTTTTCTATATATGTCTTTATACCATTATATATGGAGAGTGCTATCTGGTCTCTGTATTTGGAATCTCTAAATCTCTTTTCCTCTCTTGGGTTGCTTATAAATGAGGTCTCTATTAGGATGCTTGGCATCTTAGCCTTATGGAGGACATAGAACATTGCCTGTTTTACACCAAGATTTTTTATGGCATCATATTTTAAGCTTACACCTTCAATCAGTGAATCCTGTATGACCCCTGCAAGCTGGCTTGATTCATTTATCTTGTGGGTATTTCTCATATCTGCGAGGATAAATTCCAGAATGTTGTCATCACCTGAAAGCCTATCCTCCATGCCTGACATATTTTCCCTTGCCGCCGTCTCTCTTTCCTCGTCAGTCCTTGGTATGCCCTGAAAGTAGGTCTCTATGCCAATTGCATCTCTTTTCCTGCTGGCATTAGCATGGATAGATATAAACAAATCTGCCTTTTTTATATTTGCAATTACAGTCCTTTCTTCAAGCGGTATGAATATGTCTGTCTCCCTTGTCAATATGACCTTATAATTGGTATTTTTTTCTATTAGAGCTTTTAATCTTTTTGCAATGTCAAGGACTACAGTCTTTTCCATCAAGCCCCGTTTTCCTATTGCACCTGAATCCTTTCCACCATGCCCCGGGTCTATTACAATCCTGCTGATATTATTGAAAGAAGGGGGTTGAGAGTTTGGAGGTTCAGTAGGTTGAGGGGTTTTACTTAATCCCTTAACCTCTTGTCCATCTTTTTTAACTGAGCCGTCAACATCAATAACTATTCTGAATGGGTTATTCAGATTGATGATACTATAAGAGCTGATGCTGTCAAGTTCAAGGACAACCCTTACTAAATCTTTCTGATTTTGTCCTGCCCTCACATTTTTTAAGAGACCATCATTGATGGAAATCGGCTCTTTGATTTCGGATGATAGTTTGGAATTATGAATGTCTATGAATAATCTGTCAGGATTTTTAAGGTTCTCTTGTGTATATATAACAGTGCTGTCAACATCTATAACAATCCTTGTATATTCATGGCTTGACCAGTAGCGAATGCCGCTTACAATTGGAAGATTGTCCCCCTCTGGTGACAGGTGACTGGCGACTGGAGATTTATTGTCAGGCGGGTTATATAACTTTGATAATTCGGTCAGTTTAGTTTTAGCCTGCCGCACCATATCCCCTGCTGGATAGTTGTCAATGACGGCATTGTAAGATGAATAGGCTAAAGGGTAATTATTTGTTTTATAGTATATTTCACCTGTCATGTATTGGGCATCGTCTGCAAGGCTGCTTTGAGGATATTCTTTTGTAATTATGTTAAAGAGGTCTATTGAATGTTCAATGTCGCTTTCATCTGAAGATATATTTGAAAGTTCGGCATAAAGGCGGGCGGCAGTAAAGAGGGATTTATCTGCAACAGGGCTTTTGGGGAATTTTTTGTGAATAGACTCAAATTTAAAGATGCAATTCAGCCAGTTTGTCCTCTCACTCTGCAATTCCTTTGAGTTAACCAGTGAGTAGTAGTCTTTCCTTGCTTCATTGTAGAGAAAATCATATTTATTTTCTTTTCCATGACTTATTTGTGGAAAGAATAAAAGGCAAGAGGCAATAAGCAAGAGGCGAGAGGCAAGATGAAAGATGCAAGACGCAAGGCTTCTGGCTTCTGGCTTCATTTTTATTTTTTTGTCCCCTTTATTGCTATTGATAATATATTTGAAATGTCCTTTATGAAATTCTTGTCTTCTATGGGTGTGCTTATATTTAATACACCTATCACACTTTCATCACTGGTTCCGGGGTCTGTAATAATCGGTATTGCACTGAAGACCTTTTCATTATCCTTTGTATTAAATAGATATATCTCTCTGCTTTTTACAACCTCT